>CAZOTC010000024.1:0-17418 GCA_964582605.1 uncultured Geobacter sp.
CTCGATCCTCTTTATCTTCATGCGTTGGCTCGTGATCCTCTTCAGAAAGATGAAAGCAATGATGCAACGCAACATTGTTGCATGCAACATGCTGCAGTTGACTGTAATTACGGAAGTAATCATCTTGCAGGCCCGACTGTATGATGCAAGCAGGCGTGCAACAGGCACAGGAAAGCAGCATGATCGGCATACGGTCAAAGCTGCTGAAGCCTGCTGTAACAGATCGATTTTACTTAAAAATAAATAATTTCGAGATAAATTTCAGCTGTTGGCACGCAACCTGTAATAGAAGTAAACAAGAACGGCACAGTAACAGTGGTGCCCAAATAAGATCCCGGTTATACGATACGCATCATAAAAACACAAACAAAGGAGAAGCGTCATGAAAGCAAAAAACAATTTCTCGGTTCTTTTGGCAGAAACCACCGCAAAAGGTAGTCTGGCAATCTTTGCAGGGGCAGCAGTATTCCTGGGCGGTTTCATTACCTGGTCAGCAGCCGGCACAGTCAGCGGTTTCCTGAGTCTCATCAACTAACAACCATACCAACGAGCGATAGGAGGGTGTACCATGAAAGTTAAAGTCAGTTATTCCGATTTAGATGACAGGAAGTATATTGGAAGGGTTCTGGGAGTGTTCGGCCTCTTTGCAGCAGGGGCAGCCCTGAATGTTGCCTGGCCGGCACTGAGCCATATCGGCGGGAAGTTGATCGGTTAACCCGATACGAAGAAGCTGAAACAGAAAACCCGGCAGATGCCGGGTTTTCTGTTTTTAAGCGTAGCAAGAAGCGTTTTAACGGACCTGTTGCACCTCAACGATCTCTGGAATCTGTTCCTTGATCGCCTTTTCAATTCCCATCTTGAGGGTCATGGTGGACATGGGGCATGAACCACACGCACCTTGCAGCTTCACCTTGACAATACCGTCTGCCGTGACCTCGAGCAGCTCGACATCACCGCCGTCGCGCTGCAGCATGGGACGAACCTGATCAAGTACGGCCTGAACTTTTTCCATCATAGTGTGTATCTCCTTCTTTAATGATTGATCTGCATCCGTTTAATGGGACGACTTTAGTCTCATATACCGTTTTTAAATAAAAAGTGCACGTTTTTTTATGCAAGCAGGTCAAGCAATTCCTGACGCTTGATCGGTTTGGTCAGACAGCCGTCAGCCAGTTCCTTGAGATGCTGCTCATAATCGGCAGGAGATGAGGTGACCACAATAATACGGGGGTGATGGTCTGAAAACTGTCTGACCAGCGAGGCAAATGAGTAGCCGTTGAGCTGTGGCAGATTCAGATCCAGTAACACAAGATCGGGCTTGCGCTGCTGGTACAGCTCAACAGCCGCGACCCCATCCGGCGCAATCAAGGCGTTATAGCCGGCTTCGCTGATAATCATCTCCAGCAGGGTGGAGGTCATCTCATCATCTTCAACGATCAGGGCAGTCAATTGATGCATTAAATGCTTACCTCCAATTTCCAAGTGGCCCATCAAAGCAGAGCGCCAAGCAATCCGGCACCAAGAATCATAACCATTGGATTGACCTTCGTCCAGCGGAAGATGCAGAAGGCGACCGCCAGAGTGACCCATTCCCGCAGACTGCCAAGGGTTGTACCCAGTGACCAAGCCGCTGAAGCCACCAGACCGACCACGGCTGGAAGTATGTTGTCCAGTGTGGAGCGGATCAGGTCTATCTCCTTCAAGCGGGTATAATAACGGCCCACAAAGAGTATAAGTATAATGCAGGGTGCAAAAATGCAGATGGTTGCTACCAGTCCGCCGCTAAAACCTGCCACCCTGACGCCGGTGAAGGTTGCCAACATGGCCAGCGGGCCGGGAGTCAGTTGCGAGATGGCAACGCCATCCAGAAACTCACGCAGGGTCAGCCATTTGTACTGCTCAACCAGCAGGTGTTGCAGAAGCGGAATCAACACATAACCGCCACCGAAGAAGATCATGCCGATCCGCAGATAGGTCCAGGCCAGGGTCAGCATCTAGGCGTATCTCCGCTTCAACAGGGCAGCACCAAAGGCCCAAACCACCGACGCAGCCAACACCAGCGCCACATTCAGCTTAAAGAGTGCAGCAGCAGCAAAGGCAGCCAGAGCCAACAGCCATGCTGCCCAACCTTTTACCTGCTTCTTGCCCATATCCAGTACCACGGCGCAGATCAGACCGATCACCACCGGGTTGGTACCGGCCAGCGCCTTTTGAAGCAGGTGCAGATGCTGAAAACGGAGGTAGAGCCAGGCCAGCAGAGATACAATCAGAAATGAAGGCAGCAGAAAGGCCGTTGCCGCCAGCACACCTCCAGCAACTCCCCGCAGGCGGTAGCCCACAAAGGTGCAGGTGTTCAGGGAAAAAGGGCCCAGAATCTGACCAAAGGCCAGCCCATGCAGGAATTCCTCCGGCGTGACCCACTGCTTTTCTTTAACCACCATTCGTTCCGTTAATGCCACAATGGCCATGCCGCCGCCAAAACCGGTCAGCCCCACCTTGCAGAACAGGTAAAATATCTCCCATAAGGAAACAGAGGGACGCTGGTGAGTGGCTTCAAGAGTCATTTCGGAGTCAGCAGAACCACCGCATGGGCTGAAATCCCTTCGCCGGTGCCGGTAAAGCCCAGCCCTTCTTCAGTGGTGGCCTTGACATTGATCCGGTCCACTTCTACCCCGCAGGCCCGTGCAATATTTTCCTGCATGGTCTGGATGTGCGGGGCCATCTTGGGCCGCTGGGCGATGATGGTGGCGTCCAGATTGCCGACTGCGTAACCCTTGGCGCTGATCAGACCAACCACCTGCTCCAGCAGTTTCATGGAATCAGCCCCTTTGAAGGCCGGATCGGTATCCGGAAAGTGTTTGCCGATATCTCCCAGTGCCAGCGCCCCCAGCAGGGCGTCGGCTATGGCGTGCAGCAGTACGTCGGCATCAGAATGCCCCAGCAGTCCTTTTTTATACGGGATATCCACCCCCCCCATGATCAGTTTTCTGTCTTCCACCAGACGGTGGACGTCGTAACCGTGTCCTATGCGCATTGTGTGCCTTCCTTGGTCAATAGTTGATCCAGCAGGTGACGGGGCTGAACATTACCCAGTGCTGCCAGCAGGCTGTTTTTAATCTGAGGGATCTCATGTTCAAGCTGACTCAGCAGCTGTTTCATCCGCTGCCGCTGATGATCTGCATCTGCAACCGGACAGCTGCAGCTGACGGCCTTGATCCCGCCCTGCTGAACGGTGGTGATGATATCCTCTTCAGCAACATAGACCAGGGGACGGATGACGGTGATATCGCCGGTATCGCAGACGGTTTTGGCAGCCATAGCCTTGAGGGTGCCGATGAAAAACTGGTTCAGCAGCAGGGTTTCGATAAAGTCATCCCGATGATGCCCCAGGGCCAGCAGATTGCAACCCAGGCGACGGGCAACACCATATAATGCGCCACGCTTCAGGCGTGCGCAGAAGGAACAGTAGGATGATCCGGGCCTCAGCTTGCTGGTGATCAGGTCGGCATGTTCGGTCTTTTCAACGATCAGCTGCAGGCCAAGACGTTCTACAAAAGCGCAGATTGCAGGGGTGTCAAAACCGGGGAAACCGGCATCCACGGTAACCGGCAGCAACTCATACCGGATCGGTGCGCGGCGTTGCAGGTCGTGCAGAAGCATCAGCAGGATCAGGGAGTCTTTGCCTCCGGATACGCCAACGCAGATCCGGTCGCCATCCTTGATCAGGCCGAAATCTCCGATGGCCCTGCCAACGCCGTTGCGTAGTGAACGCCAGAGCTTGGGATCAACAGCTTCAGGGCAGGACATGTACTAAGGAGCGACCCGTTCCAACAGGGAACGGACCATCGGGCTGAAGGTTTCGTGCTCCAGTAGAAAGGCGTCATGACCATAGGCAGACCGTATCAGGTGATATTCAACCTCTTTGCCCAACCCTTGCAGGCAGGTCACCATCTCTTCGGTCTGATAGGGGGGATACAGCCAGTCGGAGCTGAAGGCGAAAAACTGGATTGGTGCGGTCACCCTGCTGAAGGCATCAGCCATTGACTCATAGCCCCAGGCAATATCGTAGAGATCGAGTGCCTTGGCAAGATAGAGAAAACAGTTGGCATCAAAACGGTCGACAAAGTTATAGCCGTTGTAGTTCAGGTAACGCTCCACCTCAAACTGGCCAAAGAAGTCGAACAGGCCGTCTTTGGCAGAGAAGCGGCGTTCAAATTTCTGCCACATCGATTCATCGGAAAGGAAGGTGATATGGCCGATGCCGCGGGCCAGTGCCAGCCCATCTTTGGGATTGTGTTTGTATTCTCCCTTTTTCCAGGTGGGATCATTGTAAATGGCCCAGCGGGCCACGGCGTTAAGGGAGATCGCCTGGGGTGAGGGGCGCGGCGTGGTTGCCAGTGCGATTACCGAGGCGACCCGTTCCGGGTACTGGGTTGCCCATTCCAGGGCCTGCATGCCTCCCATGCTGCCCCCCATCACGCAGAGCAGCCGCTTGATTCCCAGATGATCAAGCAGCCGTTCCTGGGCACGGACCATGTCGCGGACAGTGATCACCGGAAACGAGAGATTGTACCGCTTGCCGGTTTTGGGGTTGATGGAGGCAGGGCCGGTTGAGCCGTAGCACGAGCCGATGACGTTGGAACAGAGCACACAGTAACGGTCGGTGTCCAGCAGTTTGCCGGGGCCGACGATGGCATCCCACCAGCCCGGTTTGGTATCTTCTTCCCGGCGTTTGCCGGCCAGGTGAGCGTCACCGGTCCAGGCATGCTCTACCATGATTACATTGGAACAATCAGCGTTGATGGCACCGTAGAGCTCGTAAACCAGGGTGATTGGCGCCAGAATACGGCCGCTTTCCAGGCGGATACCGGAGTCAAAAGTAATGGTCTGTTCCTGAACAACACCAATGGACATAAAAAGCCCCTGTCTATATATGAGCAGGGGCTTTGAAGGTTCTCGTAAGCGCCTCGCTCATCTTCGCCTTGCGGCAGGATTTAGCACCTGGCGCCCCGTACTGCGGAGCCGGTTGCTGTGGTTTCGTCGGGCCTTGTCCCTCCACCACTCTTGATAAGCAGGTTGTGGCGACATAAATACGTGAACCTGAATGAAGAGTCAATGTAAATTTAGATGCTTAACGTGTGGCCCGATAGCTCTGGAAAATGAGGTTGCCATCTGATATAAGAGTCGAAGTCTATACATCTGCCAAACATAACTTGAATAGTAACGGGGGAGGATACTATGAAACGGTTGTTACTGCTGATAAGCTGGCTGCTGCTGTTAAATGGCTGCGCCCATAATTATTACAATCTGCCTCAGGACACTGTTGCCGAGAAGATCAAGGTGCTTGGTGTGGCACCTATTATCGTTGATGCTGAGTCGGATATCCGGCATCCCCAGCGGGAAGAGCTGGTTACCCTGCTGGTCAACCTCAACCGGTCATTTGAGCGGGACCTGCTGCGTCTGGTCAAAAACACCAACAGTTTTTACACGGTAACGTTGCTGGATGCAGACCCGAAGGCCGTTTTTTCAAGCCTTGTGTCCCGTCGCGAGCGTCGTGATGATGCAGCGATTCAGTACAACAAGTACTTCTGGAAAGAAGAACCGCTGGCTGATTTCATGCGCAAGAACAGCCTTGATGCCGTGATGTTTGTGGTGGTCAGCGGTATTACCCGGCCGGACAAGATAACGTCGTCAAATCTTCTCGACTCCCTGGCAACGGATTACAATTTTCTGATCATGACAGCCCAGATTGTTGATGCCAAAGGGACAATACTCTGGGAGTACCCCAACTTCCGGCAACGCTCTCTTTCGTACCGTGAGCTGATGAATCTGCAATACCCTGACTTTGATGAGGCAAAGGCCAATATGAGCCCCCGGGTGCAGGTCAAATTCAAGACCCTTGAAGGGATCAGACGTGCCTTTGAGAAACGTCGCCAAGATCTATTGCGTAGGGAAACTGCAGAGGTTGAGCTGTACATGGATCAGTTTGAAGATATGACCTCAATGCTGGTTGTGGACAAGAACAGCAAGCCGGCTCCCCCTGATCCCAAAAGCAAACAGAATGGCAAGGAGATCAAAAAGTGACGATTGACATCAGCTTTGAAGGGGGTAAAAAGGTCGCCGCCACATTTGAAAATGGTCTGCAGATGCCGACCGACCAGTCTTCTGAAAATGGGGGCGATGGCGCCTATCCTGAACCGTTTGCCTGCTTCCTTGGTTCCATCGGTACCTGCGCAGGCATTTATGTGCTTGAGTTTTGTAATGCCCGCAAGATTCCGACCGAAAAGGTGTCACTGACCCAGAATATTGAGTTTGAAACTGATCAACAGGGCAAGCGTCGTGTCAGCAAGGTAGGGCTGACCGTCAATCTGCCTCCGGAATTCCCTGAACGCTATCAGAAGGCGATTGTCAAGGCTGCTGAGCTCTGTTCGGTCAAGAAGGCGATCATGCATCCGCCTGAGTTTGTTGTCGATTTTCAGGTAACAACGTAAAAAGGACCTCGTGGACGAAATCCGTAAAGAAAAATTAACCAAGGAGTTGCAGGGTATCGGTGTCGGCGCTGTCGGCCTGTTTATCCTTTTGGCCTTTCTCACCTTCAGTGCAGCAGACCAGTCTTTGAACAGCTGGTCAACCGAGGGAGGCATCCGTAATATGGGTGGCCGACTTGGTGCTCAGGTGGCCGACCTGTTCTATATGCTGTTCGGGTTGGCTTCTTACCTGCTGCCGGCAGCACTCCTGTATATAGCGTATAACCTGCTTCGCTTCAAGGAGCCGCGGCTTCGCTTTTACAAGGTGGCTGCCTTTTTTGGCTTGATGTTTTCCCTGGCAGCGTTGTTTACCTTTAATCTTGAATCTACCACGCTGCTTGGCCAGCAGGTACCTACCGGTGGTGCTATCGGTGCCTTGGCTACCCAGTTTCTGCGGGGGATGCTGGGGACAACAGGCGCATTACTGGTGCTGTTGCCGCTGCTGGCCGCCTCGATTATGATCCTGTCAGGCTTCTCTTTTGTGCTGTTTGCCTCCTGGTGGCTGGAGACCATGCGTACCAAATGGGCTGCCCGTCAGGAGCGCAATGCCTATGCCCGTGAGGAGCGGGAGCGGGAGAAGGCCCTCGCAGCCGGCAAGGCTGCTCCGGTCAGCGGTCCGGTGATCAAGGAGGCTTCACCGCCGCCACCTCCCCCCCGCCCCAACTTTTTTAAAAAGGAAAAAAAGAAAGAGGCGGCAAAGAATAAGCCGGTGCAGGAGTCGTTTGATTTTATCAAGCAGGAAGGGGATTTTATCACGCCACCGCTGTCATTGCTGGATCCTCCCCCTGCGACTGAGCGACGTGTAGATCGTGAAGCGCTGGAGATGAATGCCCGGCTGCTGGAGAAAAAGCTGCTTGATTTCGGCATTGACGGTGAGGTGAAGGAGATCTGCCCCGGCCCGGTCATCACCATGTACGAATTTGCCCCGGCCCCCGGCATCAAGATCAGCCGGATTGCAGGCCTGTCAGATGACCTGACCATGGCACTGCAGGCACTTTCGATCCGGATTGTGGCGCCGATCCCCGGCAAAGGGGTGGTGGGAATCGAGGTGCCCAATCGCGACCGGGAGACCGTCTACCTGCGTGAGATCTTTACCTGCGAGGATTTTCTGCAGAGCCGGATGAAGCTGCCGCTGGTGCTGGGCAAAGATATCGCGGGGCTTCCATCACTGACCGATCTGGCCAAGGCGCCCCATCTTCTGGTGGCAGGCTCCACCGGTTCCGGTAAATCGGTCTCGGTCAACACCATGATCCTGTCGCTGCTGTACACCGCCACCCCGAGGGATGTCCGTTTCATCATGGTGGACCCCAAGATGCTGGAATTTTCCATGTACGAGGGGATCCCCCATCTGCTCTTGCCGGTAGTGACCGAGCCGAAAAAAGCCTCCCTAGCGCTCAAGTGGGCCGTAAATGAAATGGAGCGACGCTACCGCCTGATGGCCGACAAGGGGGTGCGCAACATTGAGTCCTACAACCGTAAGCTCTTGGCAGATCAGGAAGAGCTGGCGATCCATGACGTTGCGGAAGAAGATATTATTGAAGAGCTGGAAGAGGTGATTGACGGAGAAGATCATGTGGTACCGGATGAGCCTTTACCGTTTGTGGTAGACGATAAGGATGAGCTGGAGCATAGCCACCTGCCGTATATTGTGGTGATTGTGGATGAATTGGCCGACCTGATGATGGTGGCCGGCCGTGAGGTGGAGGAGCATATCGCCCGCCTGGCCCAGAAGGCCCGGGCAGCCGGTATCCACCTGATTCTGGCTACTCAGCGGCCGTCGGTGGATGTTATCACCGGCCTGATCAAGGCCAACCTGCCGTCGAGAATCTCCTTCCAGGTCTCCTCCAAGGTGGATTCCCGCACCATTCTGGATTGCAACGGCGCCGAGGCGTTACTGGGGATGGGGGACATGCTCTATCTGCCCCCCGGTACCGGTCGACTGCAGCGGGTACATGGTGCCTTTGTCTCTGACGCCGAGGTGCAGCGGGTGGTTGATTTTCTGAAAAAACAGGCCAAGCCGGTCTATGAGAAATCAATCCTTGAGATGAAGGACAGTGACGACAAGGCCGGCTCCAGCGATGACGAAGAGCTGGATGAGCGCTGGGAGGATGCCCTGCGTCTGGTGGCCGAGACCAGACAGGCCAGTATATCCATGGTGCAGCGTCGCCTGCGGATCGGTTACAACCGTGCGGCCCGGATCATTGAGATGATGGAGCGGGAAGGGATGATCGCCCCCAGCGACGGTACCAGCAAGCCTCGTGAGATCTACATGGATATCGTCAACGCCTATCTGAATTCTCAGTTGACGAAGTAGGAGACGGACCTTATGCAGACGATGCAAGCCGCCGCTTTACAGTTTACCGTCAATCAGGGGGATGTTGATGCCAACCTGGCCTATATCCGTGAGGCGTTGCCCCGGGTAGCGGCGCAAGGAGCCAATCTGGTGCTGCTGCCGGAGATGTGGTCCACCGGATTTGCGTACAAAAACCTGAACGAACTGGCCCAGCGAACAGAGTCGATCGTTGCCGAGTTGTGCGATCTGTCGGCACAGCACAGGCTGGTAATTATCGGCAGTCAGCCGGAACCTGCTGATGATGACCGCGTGTACAACACCATTCATGTTGTCGATAACGGTCAGGTTGTGGCCCGCTATCGCAAGCTGCACCTGTTCTCACTGCTGGGGGAGGACAAGGCGTTCAAGGGGGGCGACAGCTGGTGTCTGGCTGAAACTTCCATCGGGAAGGTCGGGGTGATCATCTGTTACGATCTGCGTTTTCCGGAACTGTCCCGCAGGCTGGCACTTGAAGGGGCGCGTCTGATATGTGTGCCGGCCCAGTGGCCCAAGCCCCGTCAGGAACACTGGCGCACCCTGCTGCGGGCCAGAGCGATCGAGAACCAGCTCTACGTTGTTTCCTGCAATGCCTGTGGCCGGATCGGCAAACTGGATTTCTTCGGCATGAGCATGGTGATTGATCCCAAGGGAGAAGTACTGGCCGATGCCGGTGAGCAGCAGACAGAGATTATTGCCGGGCTTGACTGGCAGGCAATGGATGCATGGCGTGCCCAGATCCCCTGTTTTGCAGACCGGCGTCCGGAACTGTATTGAGTTGTTATTGTTGCTTGACGATCTGTCGTTGAAGGACTAGTTTTCTACATATTTTTTCTGGAGGTTTATCCCGTGGGTATGGAAATGTTCTTTACCAGCACCGGGCTGGTGGTTAAGGCGGTTCTGCTGCTTCTGATCATGTTTTCGGTTCTCTCCTGGGCGATCATCATGTACAAGTTCGTGCAGGTTCACAAGGCGTTCAGCGAATCAGGGCGTTTTATGGATTTCTTCTGGAAAACCAAACGTTTTGATACCATTTCAGCGCAGGCTGACCGTTTTTCAAGCTCACCTCTGGTGGCCCTGTTCAACGAAGGTTACAGCGAGCTGAAACAGTTGATGGAGGCGGATGCCGGCAAGCCTGACCATGGTGGTGTCAGTACGGACCTGGGAGGCATTGCCAATGTCACCCGCGCTCTGAGAAGGGCCACCAACCTGGAAGTCAACCGGCTTGAGAAATATACGACATTTCTGGCAACCACCGGATCAACCTCACCCTTTATCGGCCTGTTTGGCACCGTATGGGGAATCATGGTCGCCTTTGAAGGGATCGGCAAAACCGGTTCTGCTTCGCTGGCGGTGGTGGCACCCGGTATTGCCGAGGCGCTGATCGCTACTGCTGTTGGCTTGGTTGCGGCTATCCCGGCGGTTATGGCCTACAACCACTTTCAGCACAAGATCAGGGTCTTGATCAAGGAAATGGACAGTTTTTCCACTGAGTTTCTCAATATCGTCCAGCGTAACATCGCCGGGAAGTAGGGGGACGTCATGGCCATGGGCGGTAATGATGATGAACGGGGCATGATGGCGCAGATCAACGTCACCCCACTGGTTGACGTCATGCTGGTGCTGCTGGTTATTTTTATGGTAACAGCGCCGATGATGCAGCAGGGGGTGCAGGTTAATCTGCCCAAAGCCGATACCAAGGGGATGAACGCCCAGGAAGATACGGTAATTGTTACTGTTGATAAATCAGGGCGTACCTTTATCAATAAGGATGAGGTGCCGGGAGGAGACCTGCGCAGAAAGCTTGCCGAGATGTTTGCAACCCGCACCAAGAAGGAGGTCTTTTTGAAGGCCGATTCAGGTGTGCCGTATGGTGAGGTCGTCAGGGCCATGGCCGAGATCAAGGGTGCCGGTATTGAACGGTTGGGCATGGTGACGGAGCCGGCCCAGAAATAGGCCATGCAACAGCTAACCCGCCACAATGACGCCGGTCTGGGTGTCAGTATAACCATGTCCGTCATGTTCCACGTGGCGGCGTTTGCATTTCTGATCTGGTGGCAACAGCTGATGCCGGATCTTGGTCCTGTTCAGACTACCTATTACGTTGATGTAGTGAACCTGCCGGTTGCTGATCCCCGTTCCGGCAGTCCAACCCAGACCGGTAACGAAGCGGTACCGGCCCCGCAGACGCCGGCACCTGAGTCGATGGCTGCACCTGCTGCACCTGCAAAACCGGCCCCGTCTAAAAAAACGGCTCCTGCTTCAGATTCTGCAGCTTTTCAGGAACGGCTCGCCAAACTTGAAGGGAAGGCAGATGCTCAGCGTCAAGCAGCTGCCTTTGAGGCGCTCCGGAAAAAAGTTGCTGCGCAAGGCAGGGTTGGCATGCCTCGCGGTACTGGTACCGAATCCGGCAGTGACTACACGGCCTATCTGCATTCGCGCCTGAAAGATGCCTTCCGTGAGACGATCAGCTATCAGAGTAAAAACCCCTATGTGATGGTACGGCTCACCATCGATGGAGAAGGCCGGATTATCAGGAGCCGATTTGAAAAGAGCAGCGGAGATAAGGTGTTTGAACTTTCCGTAACCAGGGCCATCACCCTCGCTGAACAGAGCATTGTTGCCCCGCCCAACCGCAGCGTGTATGAAGGCGCCTTTGTTTTTAAACCTCAGGGAGTAACTCAGAGATGAAGTACATCGTCATAAACCTGTTGCTTGTCTGTCTGCTGATAACCGGAATGAAGCAGGAGATCAGTGCAGCAAACTATATTGAGGTGACGGCGTCGGGCAACCGTCTGCTGAAGCTGGCAGTGGTTCCTCCACAGCCTATGGGGACGGTCATCCGGCCTGATCTTGCTAAAGAGGCTGCTGAAGTAAACAGCTTTGATCTGACTATGTCGGGTATTGTAACTGCAGAACAACGCGAAGCTGCCCCGCTGGCAAACGGCCTGGGTTTGACGCCGGTTGATTTTATCCCCTGGCTCTCGGCAGGATTTGATCTGCTGATCCGCGGTGAGTATGAGCTGCGTGGGCAGGAGTTGACCATCGAATTCAGGCTCTATGATGTGATGGCAAAAAAAATGCTGACCTCAAAACGATTTCTGGGGCGAGAAAAGGATCTTCGGAGGTATGCCCACAGCTTTAGCGATGAGGTGCTGCGTGCCTTGACAGGAGAACCGGGCTCTTTTACCTCCAAGATAGTCTATATATCCACCAAGACCGGCAACAAAGAACTGTTTTTGATGGACTGGGACGGACATAACCCGCAACAGTTGACCAGCAACCGATCAATCAATCTCTCGCCTGATATTTCACCAGACGGTCGCGAGGTTATTTTTACCTCATATAAACGTGGGAATCCTGACCTGTACAAGCGTGCGCTCTCAAGTCCGGTCGAAGTGCCGGTATCCAGCCGTCGAGGGCTGAACATTACCGGTGCCTGGTCGCCGGATGGCAAAAAAATCGCCCTGGCGCTTTCAAAAGACGGCAACACCGAGATCTACACTGTATTGAAGGATGGTTCGGCACCCAACCGGCTGACCGTCAGCAAAGCTGCAAATGTTTCTCCAGCCTGGTCACCTGATGGCAGCCGGATAGTCTTTGTCTCTGACCGTCATGGTAAACCACAGCTGTTCAGCATGGATACGAATGGCGGCAATGTTGCGCGTTTTGGCAACGGGGGAGGCTATACCGTCAATCCGGCCTGGTCACCCAAAGGTGACAAACTGGCCTTTGCCCGGTCGGCAGGCGGTTTTCAGATTTTTGTGGTCAATGCGGACGGCAGTGGTGAGACCCAACTGACCTTTGAAGGAAACAATGAGCGTCCGCGCTGGTCTCCTGATGGCCGCCTGATTATCTTCAGTTCTCGACGGGGAGGACAGGAGGCGCTCTATGTGATGCGCGCCGATGGTTCCGGACAGACGAAAGTAAGCAGGACTGCAGGCCTTAGCCAGCACCCGGTCTGGACCCCAAGGGGGCAGTGAAAAAAAAAGAGTCAAGAAGTTGCAAAAAGTTTTAATGGATGTATAATCTGACAAACAGAAATTCAGGCTGAAAAGCCGTTGAATACCGTCAGCAGACAAGGAGGCAGTAATGAAGAATGGATTTAAGGGAATGGTGGTAGCCCTTGGTGTTGTGGCAATGATGGCCGCAGGTTGTGCCAAGGAAGAGATTGTCAAGAAGGATGAGCCGATTGTACAACAGCAGACTGCTCCTCAACCGCCCCCACCGCCGGTGAAGCCGGTTGAGCCGCCGCCAGTCAAGGTAGAGGAGCCCAAGCAGGAAGAAGTTGTTGCAGCAAAGGCTTCTGAAGCCGTGGTGCTTGAGACCGTCTACTTTGATTTTGACAAGTCCGACCTGCGTCAGGATGCCCGTGATGCCCTCTCCAAAAACGCTGAAGCACTGCTGAAAAAAGTGGCTGATTCCAAAATTCAGATTGCCGGTCACTGTGACGAGCGCGGTTCCGATGAGTACAACCTCGCCTTGGGTGACCGTCGTGCCAAGTCAGTAGCCAAGTACCTGACTACTTTGGGTGTCAAGGCTGACCGGATCAGCACCATCAGCTACGGTAAAGAGAAGCCGGCTGTGCAGGGAAGTAACGAAGCTGCCTGGTCAAAGAACCGTCGTGCAGAGTTTGTGATCGTCAAGTAAGTCCTTAAGCTCTGTCCTAGCCTAAAATGCACCGGTGTCCGGATCTATCCGGCCGGTGCATTTTTTTTGAAACAGCCTTGACTTTTTGTTTTTTTATATATATTGATTTTCATATATCAATAATATGGAGCAGATCGATGTCAATGAAACAGGTCATAACGGCGGGACTGGTACTGGTAATGGCCACAACTGGCGTACAAGCGGCTGAAATTCAGCGTCTCTCGCTACGTGAAGCCATTACACACGGGCTTGAGCGTAACAATCAGGTCAGGGCAGCCGGTTTCGAGGCAGAATCGGCCCGGTCAGGCGCAACGGCGGCTTCACTGCATTACTTGCCCAGCGTGACGCTGGAAGAGGCCTGGAGCCGCTCAGATGTGCCGGTCAACACCTTCATGATGAAGCTGAACCAGGGGCGTTTTACCAACCAGGACTTCGATGCGGCTAAACTGAATAATCCGGCACCGGTCAGTGATTTTCGTACCGCCGTAATCGTTGAACAACCGATTCTGGTGCCTGCAGCATGGGCAGCGCAGAAGGCTGCCAGACACGGTGCAGAGCGTCAGGAGGCTGCAACGGAGCAGACCCGCCAACAGATCGCCTTCCGGATCTTCCAGCTCTATCTTGAGGTTCAGAAGGCCCGTGCCCAGCTTCAGACAGCAGAAAAAGCCCTGGAAGAAGCACGGGAAAGCAGACGCCAGGCGGTGGTCAGGACAGCGGCAGGTCTGGGACTCAAATCCGATGAATTGCGTGCTTCCACGCAACTGGCAGCTATGGAGCAACAGGCGATCAGTACTGCCAACAACCTGACGCTGGCACGTATGCAGCTTGGCCTGGCAATCGGGGGGCAGCCGGGAGATGAGGCGGATGCAACCGATACGGTACAACTGAAGCAACCTCCCCATGGTCTGGGCGCGTTGATCAGCACGGCACAACTGGAACGCCGCGACCTGCAAGCTGCGGAGCGTGGCAAGGAACAGGCTGATGCAGCACTACTGCAGGCCCGCGCGGGCTTTCTGCCGACCGTAGGAGCGGTGGGTAGCTGGCAGATGAATGACAACAGCACTGCCTTTGGCCGCGATCATGATGCATGGATGGTCGGCGTTGCCCTGCGCTGGAATGTCTTTGACGGTTTCCGTACCTGGCACGGCAACGGTCAGGCCAAAGCCGCCCGCGCAGCAGCAGGAGAACTGGCTGAGCAGACCCGTAAAGAGGTCAGCTATCAAGTGCATGAAGCCTGGCTGCGACGTCAGGAGGCTGAAAAGCGGCGTGAGGTGGCAACAGTCGCGGTTCAGGCAGCTGAAGAGGCTACCCGGCTCTTGGCAAAGCGGTTTGACAATGCCCTGGCCACCATGGTTGAGTTGCTTGATGCACAGACCGCCCTGAATCAGGCCCGCGCAAATCTGGTGGAAAGTGAAGCCAATCTGACCCTGGCCACCGGTCGCCTGTACCACGTTGCCGGAATTTTTCTGAAGGAGATGCTGTGATGCGTAGAACAACAGGTATGGGAAGGTGGTTGGTGCTGGTTAGTGCCGGACTGCTGCTTGTCGGCTGCTCTGATACAAAACATGGCGCACAGAACGTAGCCCCGACAGTCAGCGGATTGACCCTGACCACGGTTAAAATGACGGAGCTTCCGGAAACCCTGGATGCAGTCGGCACTGTGCGGGCTCGTACCAGTGCCCTGGTGTCGGCACGCATTCCAGGCACCGTAAGTCTGCTGCATGTACGCGAGGGAGATCGGGTACGCAAGGGGCAACTGCTGGGGCAACTTGATTCACAGGAAAACGTAGCCCAGGCCACCGGCGCCGTTGCCGCCATTGATGAGGCCAAACGAGGTCTTGAAGAAGCGCAGGCTCGTCAAAAGCTGGCCGATGCCACCTACAGTCGCTTCAAGAAGCTGTATGATGAGCAGGCTTTGACCCGTCAGGAGTTTGATACCCGCCAGACCGAACGGGATCTTGCCCATCAGGCAGTGGCGCGGGCCGAAGCACGACTGCGCCAGACCCAGGAGGCCTCACGGGCAGCCGGTGCAGTGGCAGATTATACAAAAATTATAGCACCGATTTCCGGCGTAATTGTGGCAAAGCAGGCGGATCTCGGAGCGACGGTTTTTCCGGGCCAACCGCTGATGACCATTGATGACGAAGGTAGCTACCAGTTGGAGCTGGCCATACCGGAGTCAAACCTGAATGCGGTCAGATCAGGAACTCCAGTGCAGGTCATCATTGACGCCACATCCGCCAGCTTTGCAGGTCGGGTATCCGAAGTTGTACCGGCCAGCGATCCTGCCAGCAGAACCTTTGTTGCCAAGGTTCCAATCTCGACCAAAGGGGTGCGCAGCGGCATGTTCGGTCGTGGCAGCATTGCACTGGGCAGCTCGGTTAAAGGAATCAGAGTGCCGCGCAGCGCACTGTTTGAACGTGGTGCGCTGACCGCCGTCTGGGCTGTCGGCAGTGACGAGATTGTTCGTATGCGTCTGGTCAAGACCGGTCGGGTACAGGGTGACAGCATCGAGGTAGTATCCGGCCTTGCCGACGGCGACCGGGTCGTAACCGGCGGTATGGATAAGGCAGTGGACGGCGCGAAACTGCAGACAACCATAAATAGCAAATAGAGGCATAGTATGCACCAGCTTGGATTTGCGGGTAAGGTTGCCCGCGCCTTCATAGATTCAAAACTTACCCCCCTGATCGTGGCCGCATCGCTGCTGCTGGGCCTGTTTGCCATCAAGATGACCCCCCGCGAAGAGGAACCGCAGATCTCGGTGCCGATGGTGGATGTCTACCTGCCGCTGGCAGGTTCATCTCCGCAGGAGGTGCAGGAGCGGGTGGTCAAACCGCTGGAGGGCAAGCTCTGGGAGATCTCAGGCGTTGAGTACCTCTATTCCATGAGCCGTCCCGGAGTTGGAATCATCACCGTACGCTACAAGGTCGGCGAAAACATGGAGGAGTCGCTGGTCAAGCTGTACAACAAGGTGATGAGTAACCGCGGGCTGCTGCCCCAGGCAGCCGGTGAGCCGCTGGTGGTAGCCAAGTCGATTGACGATGTTCCGATTGTGGCGCTGACTCTCTGGTCTGAGCGGTATGACCACGGCACGTTGCGAAAGCTGGCCCGTGAGGTCTGTGATGAGCTGAGAAAGAGTGAGAATGTCTCTGAGGCAGAAATCAAAGGTGGGCTGACCAGACAACTGCGGGTGACGCTGGACGCCGGCAGACTGGCCGGCTATGGTCTTTCACCGCTGCAGGTGGCAGGCAGCCTGCAGGCTGGTAATCGTTCACTGCCGTCGGGATCATTCAGCGGCGCAAACCGGGAAATGCTGGTTGAAACCGGCTCGTTGCTGGCCAGCCCCGATGCCGTTCGCCAGGTTGTGGTGGGTGTCCATGGCGGCAAGCCGGTCTATCTGTCTGATGTCGCCCGGATTACGGACAGCGTCAAAGAACCGGAAGACTACGTCTTTATGGGGCTTGGTGCCGGGGCATCCGAAAAAGGGCTGCAGGGGGAGCGTAATCGGGATTACGCCGCTGTTACGATTTCAATTGCCAAGCGTAAAGGGGCCAATGCCACCTGGGTTGCCGATGATCTGATCAAAAAGGTTGAGTTCCTGAAGGGCAAGCTGATCCCGTCCGATGTACAGGTAACCGTCACCCGCAACTACGGTGAGACCGCCCGCGAGAAGAACAACGAACTGCTGTTCCACATGTTTCTGGCTGCCATATCGGTCACCATACTGATTGCGCTGTTCATGGGCTGGCGGGCCGGTGCCGTGGCCGCCATCGCCATTCCGGTCACCCTGGCGCTGACCATGCTGATCTTCTACCTGATCGGCTACACCCTTAACCGGATCACCCTGTTTGCCTTGATCTTCTCGATCGGCATTCTGGTGGATGACGCCATTGTGGTGGTGGAAAATAT
>CAZOTC010000024.1:17518-20121 GCA_964582605.1 uncultured Geobacter sp.
CGTGCCGGAGGTAACCGACTTCCAGAGTTATATCGGCACCAGCTCACCGTTTAACTTTAACGGCCTGGTACGGCACTACTTCCTGCGCAAAGGCCCCAATCTGGCCGATATTCAGGTCAACCTGACCCACAAGACCGAGCGTACAGCCCAGTCCCACGACATTGCCAAGAAGATCAGGCCGTTGCTGCTTGCGGTAGCCGAGCGCTACGGCGCGCGGGTCAAGGTGGCTGAGATCCCGCCTGGCCCGCCGGTGCTTTCTACCCTGGTGGCAGAGGTCTATGGCCCCAGCGATGCTGCCCGTGCCTCCATGGCAGAACAGATCAAGGGGATTTTTACCAAAACGCCGGGAGTCGTTGACGTTGACTGGTTCCGTGAGGCCAATCAGCCCAAACTCAGCCTCGCAGTGGATCGCGAAAAGGCGGCTCTGTCCGGTATTGCGGTGGATGATGTGGCCAAGGCGTTGCGTGTAGCGCTGGCCGGGATGGATGTCGGGATGCTGCATCTTCCCAAAGAGAAGGAACCGGTTGCCATCAACCTGCGTCTGCCGGAGGCGCAGCGCAGCTCACTGGCTGCACTGTCGTCCATCTATCTGCCCGGCCCGAAAGGGTCGGTGCCGCTGTCACAACTGGTGCGGCCCAGCCAGGGCAGCGAGGAAAAGACCCTCTATCGCAAGAACCTGAAGAATGTCGTCTATGTGATCGGAGACGTGGCCGGCGAGATTGAGGCTCCGGTCTATGCCATCCTCAAGATGCAGAAACAGATTGCCGCCCTTCCCACCGCTGACGGATCAAAGATCGAGATACTGGCCTCCCGTCAACCCTGGTCTGAAGAGAAAATGGGGATGAAATGGGATGGTGAATGGCATATCACCTATGAAGTGTTCCGGGATCTGGGCATAGCCTTTGCCGCTGTTATGGTGCTGATTTATATCCTGGTTGTGGCCTGGTTCAGGGACTTCACCACGCCGCTGGTAATCATGGCGCCGATACCGCTGACGTTGATCGGTATCCTGCCTGGACATGCCATGTTTGGCGCATTCTTTACCGCCACCTCCATGATCGGCTTCATCGCCCTGGCTGGTATCATCGTACGGAACTCTATCATCCTGATCGACTTTGCCGAGATGAAGCGTAGGGAGGGAATGGCTCTGGATGAGGCGATCATAGAAGCCGGTGCGGTTCGTTTCCGCCCGATGCTGCTGACTGCGGCCGCGGTTGTTGTCGGCAGTTTTGTGATTGTCTTTGACCCGATCTTCCAGGGGCTTGCCATTGCCATGATGTGTGGTGAGATCGCCTCAACAACCCTGTCACGGGTTACCATTCCTATCCTGTATTATCTGGTGCAGGGCTGGAAGGAACGTCACCATGTCGGGCAGCATGATGCTGTCGAAGAATCTGCATAACTCAGGAGAATAACCATGTATATTGAGCGTATCGTCCGCATCGTTGCCGGAGCATTTATCGTAATTTCCCTGCTGCTGGCCCATTTTCACTCACCGCAGTGGCTCTGGTTCACCGGCTTTGTGGGTCTCAACCTGTTTCAGTCCGGTTTTACCCAGTTCTGCCCGCTGTTCACCATTCTGGAGAAGATGGGGGTGCCGAAGTTCCCCAAGGATGCCTGCTGCAAGTAAAAAAACTTAACGCAACGATGCAGGGGGGCAGGGATACAGAGAACACCAAAGGTTTTTTGATTGCTTTCAGATGTTTTGATTTTCTCTGCGTCTCTGCAACTCTCTGCTTGCTCTGCGTAAAAAATCTTGCCTGAAGATTTCAAGCGGGGGACAGTATGCCATATCGTATCACCATACTCTGTGAAAATGCCGTCGGCCCGATCTCGGGCACCCTGGGTGAGCATGGTTTCAGTGCGCTGGTCGAATGGCAGGACGGCTCACTGCTTTGGGACACCGGCCAGGGGTTTACCCTGTTGCATAATGCCCAGCGGATGAACAAGGATCTGCATAGCCTGCAACAGGTGGCGCTGTCCCACGGTCATTACGACCATTCAGGCGGTCTACTGCCGCTGCTGCGCACCTGCGGCCCCAAGCAGATCTTCGGCCATCCTGCTGTTTTTACTCCCCGCTACCGCCATAAAGATACCGGTGAGTCACTGTCGTTGGGTATGCCCTACCCCAGAGACTATCTTGAGGGGCAAGGGGCTTCTTTTGATCTCTCAGGTCAGTTCCGTGAGATTTTGCCCGGTATCTTCTTGACCGGTTACGTGGCACGGACCACTGACTTTGAAACCGGCGACAGTGGCCTGTTTACCGACGCCTGCGGCTGTACCAGAGACTTGTTTGATGACGATCAGTCACTGGTCATAAGTACCGACAAAGGACTGGTGGTGCTGCTGGGGTGCTGCCATGCAGGACTGATCAATACGTTAGAACATATAGCTGCGCAGACAGGTCGCCGCGATATCCATGCCGTGATTGGCGGCACGCACCTGGGGTTCTGCACTGGACAGCAGCTGGACAAAACAGTGCAAGCATTGAAATCATGGGATATAGCGAAGGTGGCGGTCAGCCATTGTACCGGCTTTAATGCTGCTGCCCGATTGAAGCAGGAATTTCCTGCTGCCTTTCAGTCTGCTCAGGTCGGGTATTC
>CAZOTC010000025.1:0-19966 GCA_964582605.1 uncultured Geobacter sp.
CGCCCTACTTCAGCACCAACAACAGATGAAAGGCTACAACAATGGCACAGGCAAAGAAGGGCGATAAGGTACGGATCAACTTTACCGGCAAACTGGAAGACGGCAGCATTATTGAAACCACTCTTGAGGCTCAGGACTGCTGCAGCGACGATGATTGCGGCGAAGAGAGCTGCTGCGAATACGGCCCGATGGAACTGACCATTGGCGAGGAGGAGTTCTTCCCGATGGTGGAAGAGGCGTTGATCGGCATGACCCCCGGTGAAACCAAGACCGTGCTCATTCCTGCTGCCGAGGCCTTTGGTGAATATGATACCGAGGCGGTCTTTACCGTAGAGAAGCATCTGCTGCCGGAAGACATGAAGCCGGAAGTAGGCGACGACCTGATCCTGACCGGTGAAGATGATGAAGAGCTCGAAGTAACCGTGGTTGAGGTAGGCGAGAATGCAGTTACCTTTGATGCCAACCACCCGCTGGCCGGCGAAGACCTGACCTATGAGGTTGAACTGGTAGAGATTCTGTAGCTTGTTTTTTTAAACACAGAGGCACAGTGAACACAGAGAAAATCTTAACATCAGGGATTTTGTCTTACTCTGTGACCTCTGTGTCTCTGTGTTAAAGATATCCCAATAACGTCCTATGCTTTCCCCCCCAACTCCACACAAACTCCCCTGGCCACCTGACACTACCCCGCTAATGCTGGCACCGATGCAGGGGCTGACCAACCGCGCCATGCGGGATCTGTTTGCGCAATGGGTCAGGCCAGACACGTTGTTTACCGAGTTCATGCGCGTTGCCCCCGGCGAAACCGGCAAGAGACTGTCGGCAACCGACCTGCAGGAGGTGGCTTCAAGCGAAGCCGGGATTCCGCTGGTGGTGCAGCTGATCGGCCACGGTACCGAATCACTGGTTTCTGCAGCCGGGATCGCTCAGAATGCGGGGGCAACCCATATCAACCTGAATCTTGGCTGCCCCTTTGGGCGAATGACTACCGGTCTGACCGGAGGCGGTATCCTGCAACGACCGGAATTGCTGCAGGAACTGATCCCGGCCTTGCGTTCCGCCATCAACGGCAGTTTTTCGATCAAGCTGCGGGCAGGCTATGCCGATCATCAGCAGATCTTTTCCCTGCTGCCCCTGTTTGAGGCTGCCGGGGTTGACTTTCTGGTGCTGCATCCCCGCACGGTACTGCAGGAGTATGACGGACAGGCGGACCACACCGTCACTGCCCGGGTTGTGAAAGAAACGGCCATACCGGTAATTGCCAACGGCGATGTGCGGACCGTTGCGGATGGTCTGCGGCTACTGGAGCAGACCGGTGCAGCCGGACTGATGCTGGGGCGTGGAGCGATTGCCGATCCGCTGCTGTTCCCACGTCTGCGACAGCGGATAAGTTTCCGGCCGGACCGTACAGAACGGGCAGCCATGCTGCGCCGGTACCTGGCTGAACTGCTTGAGCGTTATCAGGGGATGTTCTGCGGCGAGCAGCAGATTCTGGGCAAGGTAAAAGCGGTCTTTGCCACCATGGATGATCCGGAGTTCAGCAAGCAGATCAAGGGGCTTAAAAAGGCTACGTCAATAGGGAAGTTTCTCGATCTGGTTAACCGGCTGAACTGAAGCTGCCACCTCAATCGGTCGGCGGTCCTTGACAGCATGGACCCTGATGCCTGCCTGGGTCTCAACCGGACAGACATGCTCGCAGATACCGCAGCCGTTGCAGATTTCTTCCACCACATACGGTTCCTTCACGGTTTTTATCACGCCGTCCAGCCCCATCACCCGTACCTCGCGGGAGCGGATCGCCTTGTCCGGTATCGGGCAGTGCTCCTCGCAGACAATGCAGTCGATCTTCCGGGCAAAGGGCAGGCAGTGATTCCGGTCAAAGACCGCCTTGCCGATCACTTCCCGTTTCTTCTGTTCCACCGGCAGGTTAGGGATGGCAGCAGTCGGGCAGACCTGACCGCAGAGGGTGCAGTTGTACTCGCAGTAGCCCAGACGGGGGATCACCAGCGGGGTGTAGATACCGCCAACTCCGGCCTGCCAGGCCGCAGGATAAAGGGCATTTTTGAGACAGACCTTCATACACTCACCACAGCGAACGCATTTTTTCAGAAACTCATCTTCATCCCGTACGCCCGGCGGACGCAGGAGCCAAGCAGATTTTTCCGGCGACCTGAACCGCACCGGCACCGCCAGCAGCAGCCCGCCTGCCAGTCCCCCCAGCAGCACCCTGCGCTGCGGCATAACAGGTTCTGACAGATTGAGTGACCAGACAGGGCTGAAGCTGATCCGCTGATGGGGACATCCTTGCTGACACTCCATACAGAGGATGCATTCCTCGCGGTTCAGGCTCCCCTGATCAAACGTGGTGGGGCAGAGCTCCCGGCACTGGCCGCAATCGGCACACAGCCCCGGAGGAATCCGTTTGAAGGGAGAAAAGCGTCCCAGCCAGCCCAACATCGTCCCCAACGGACAGAGATGACGGCACCAGGCCCGGGTCTCCAGCCGCTCCAGCAGGATGATGCCGATCAACAGCAGGGCGGAGAAAAGAGACAGAGGATAGAGGGTCTCGCGGAACGGCAGCAGATACTGCTTGAGCAGGTGGTATGCAGGGGCAACGGCGTCACGCTGCTCGCCGATCATCCGGTACAGCTCCACCCACCCTTCACGGACAGTCAGCCCCAGCAGGGGATAAAAGAAAAAGGTCAACCCCCGCAGCAGGATCGCGATCGGATCCAGCAGCCCGGCCAGATTTAGGTTAAACAGTGAGGCAAGCAGCAGCGGCAGCAGCAGCCAGTATTTCAGATTACCGGCCAGCCAAGGGATCGGTCGCGTACTGCGCTGTTTGGGGGTCAGCAGATCCAGCAGTGTCCCCAACGGACAGATCCAGCCGCAGAAAAACCGCCCCAGCAGCAGGGTCGCCAGGGTCATCAGCAGGGCCGGAAGCAGCAGCCGGCTCCAGGCCTTGGCCGCCAGCAGGTAGCTGACCAGCACCAGCGGATCGGCCCTGAAAAAGGCGTTCACCGCTGCATTGATCTGGTCATGACCGCGGTATTCGGTCTGGATGAACAGCAGCAGGAACAGGGCCAGAAACAGCAACTGGCTTATACGGGCCGGGGTTGGTTTCAAGTAATACACCTTACAATTAATGAAGGCCATGCATGATAGAACGCGGATGACGCTGATTGAGCTGATTTTCGCGGATTATTCTTAAAACAAAAACCACGTTCTTTTCGGTCAAATCAGTTCAATGCTTTTAAAGGGTTATCGATTTATCTGCGCTCATCCGTCCGATCCGCGTCATCCGCGTTCTATTGTCTTACACCCGAACCACTCTGATCCTGTTCAGGTCCATCTCCCCCAGCCCCCGCTTGTGGGCTGCCACGGTCACGGCAATGTCGGCCGGTTTAAGACCGAACAGAGTGGTGGCGAATGCATCCGCCGCCACGATGTCGGTTGAGGCGATGACCTTGTTCAGTATCTTTACATCGGCCGGATTGCCCCCCTGGGGACCGTGGGCGGTCAGGATACGGGTGGCATCAATCACGGTCAGGTGACTTTTGAGCCTGCTGTTGACATCAGCCAGGGCCACGGCAAGATTACGGTGGGTAAAGCCGCGATTCCCACCCATCACCCCCATGATATTCTTCAACCCGAGGGTCAGTCGTGAAAGCCCGTGGTGCTTGGCCACCGGCAGGTTGATGAACACGTCCGCATTCAGTGCCTCGTCGTACAGCTCCCATTCCTTAAGGAACTGGCCATTCAAGGCCGTCATCCTGAAACGCTCCATCTCGATCTGCTTACACTCAACCTTCTTCATCCCTTTCAGGGACTGCTCAATACCGCTGTTGAGATAACAGCGCCGGGGATCATTACAGGTGTAGTCAAACACCTTGACCTTTTTTGCTCCTGCGGCAATGCACTCTTCCACTACAGCCCGCACCACCAGCGGGTGGGAGTTGGCCGCCTGCTCCGGAGAGCGATCCCAACCGATGTTGGGCTTGACCACCACGGTTGCGCCAGCCTTGACAAAATGCTTCATCCCCCCCACCGCGTTGATTGCCTTACGGGTGATGGCCGGATAATCAGTCCCCTCCGCCACCGCTACAACGGAACTGTTCGTGCCAGCCAACAGTTCCTGAGCCACTATCGGTACCAGTAACGCTGCTGCACCGCTACTCTTGAGAAATGTTCGGCGATCCATGACTACCTCCAGATCCAGTGGCGAGTGTTCAACGCAGGTCTGTCAGATCTAGTCTACCTTGATAAAGCATTCTTTGGGTGAACCCGGGGCCGGATCGCCAAATACGCCGTTGTTACAGCCGATACCGTTACTTCCGGACTTGTAATTCCATCTGTCACCCGAACCGTAGCGGATCTCCCGGTAGCCGTTAAAGTTGCAGTAGCCACCCTCACCGGCACACCGTACCCAGCGGACATGACGTCCGTCGTCTGCCCCGCGGGGGGGAGCAGTATTGCGGTAATAGCAAGACTTTACTGCACCGGGGGCCGGATCGCCAAAGACACTGTTACTGCAGCCGATGCCGTTTTTTGCGGTTTTATAGTTCCAGCGTCCATCAACACCATACCGGATCTCCTTGTAACCATGGAAGTTGCAGTATCCACCTTCTCCGGCACACTGCGTCCAGCCACCGTACTGCCCGTCGTCACGTCGTGAGTGCTGTCGCCAGCCATCGTCAGGCGGCCCGTAGTGCGAACCGGTTTTCTGATAATAGCAGGCCTTTGACACGCCAGGTGCCGGGTCACCAAAGACATCATTTGAACACATAATCCCTCTGGTCACTTTTTTCATGCTCCATCTATCACCGGCACCGTAGCGAACCATCTGCGTTCCGGGAACCTCGCAGTACTGATTTTCACCCGCACACGCAATCCACTCACTGGCACAGACCTGCCCTGTAGTCCCTGTTGCAAGGACAGCAACAAACGCCATCTGCTTCAAAAAACTCATCGTTTTTACCTCCGTAGTATGAAGTCAACAGCCTTGCCCTTGCAGGGCGGTTCGTACCGATCTTCGATAAGATTGTATCGCAGTATTCTGTCGAGTCAACTCCCTGCCCTCCAAATATCCTGGCAGTGCATCAGACATACAATCAATCCAGTTTGTTGGAGTCAGATACATCTCAGAGCACCAAGGCAGAAACACGGCGCATGATTGGAGGTAAAGACCGGCGGATCACGCCGGATAATTGAGCTGATCTCCGGCGGTCTGCTGAACTCCTGCCGCAGAAACCGCCGCACTACTCCGCGATTCCAGCCATCAGGATGCCTGAAGCTGGTGTACAGCGAGAGATCCCCCTCATAAAACAGCTCGGTCTCATGCTGCTCAACCTCATCACCAAACAGCGGCATGTTGAAGATTGCCATATTCAGAAAGCTGATTGCCTGATGGTGCTGCTGCACAAACGCAAGGGTGCGGCGGGCAGCGGCCTCATCTTCAGCCGGGGTGCCGAACAGCAGGTAGCCGTAGACCGCAATCCCCGCCTCTCTCAGGTTCTCCAGAATCCTGCCGGCCTGTTCCAAGCGAATCCCCTTATGCAGCCGGTCCAGCACCTGCTGATCTCCTGATTCAATCCCCAGTTTCAGCATCACACAGCCGGCCTTGCGCAAGGCATGACAAAAGATCGGGTCTTCCAATTGCCGTTCAAAGCGTACAAAACCGTACCAGGGCACACCGGGCGGCTGCTCAGCCAGCCGCTGCAGCAGGGCAGGCGCCAGGGCATTATCCAGCAGGTGCAGTAGTCTTGGCTGATACTGGTGTACCAGCTGCTGCAACTCCGCAAGCACCTGCGGGATCGGCAGCGGATGATAGCGATTCCCCTCGGCCCGCTCCGGACAGAAGGAACAGCGGTTCCACCAGCAGCCGCTGGCCGTGCTGTAGGGCAGGATCAGGGCGGGAGAGAGATACTTCTCCAGCGGAAGCCGGCTGTAGTCCGGCGATGCCTGCCGGTACGGTAACTGAGCCCCCAGCAGCTCCAGCAGCGGCAGCTCACCTTCACCACTGATCAGGTGATCAACCAGCCCGCCAAACGGATTGTGCCAATCCGGCCGTGAACACCAGGTGGTCACCAGACTACCGCCCAACACGATCTTTACCTGTGGATACTGCTGCCGGATCAGGCCGATCAGGCTGAAGCTGCAGATCGCCTGACTGAGAAAACAGAGCGAGATACCGACGGTGGTAATGCCATCCATCAACTCCGGCAGGCGCTGCAGGAAAAAGCGGTAGAAGGGAGAGGATTCCGGCTCTGCTGCTGCCTGAAGAAGATCCTGGCTGCGCACCGGGGTGAGTGTCTCGTGACGGAAATCAGCCAGACTGACCCCTGCCAGAAACGGCTTACCAGCGGTCTGCAACAGCCGATTCAGGTCATTGACTGCGGTGGTATAGCGGGATGGATTGGTGTAGGTTGCCGGTTCACGCAATTCCTGCAGATGTTTATGCCTGCTGCGCCAGGCGCGGGTTGTCCAGGTATCATCAGCCGTTAGTGGCTGCTCCAGCAGCCAGAGTTGTGCCTCAAGATTGGCATCCCACAGCCTGCAGGGGATCTTGTTAGCCTGTAAGGCTCCGGCCAGCCGGGCAATCCCTGCCGGCGGCTCACAGGCCTTGGCTATGGGGGGAAAGATCAGCAGCATGGACGACGAAACAATCTGCTAATGCCAATCAGCACTAGCCCAGTAACAGACCAGACGATCCCCAGTAAGGTTGCATAAGCTCCATAAGCAGGCATGTTCAGATCAGGATAGAGCCCCAGGTAAGCAACCTTAACAACAACGTCAGAAACACCTTTGGCACCGGTCATTGCTGTGCCGGTGTGGGACGTTCCATCCTGTGTAGTAAAACGATAACGGGTCCAGGTTGCGCCACGACTGCTGACCGTATTTTCCTGGTAGCTGATAACCGCTGTTGCTCGCTCGCCGCTAAACCAGAGTAATGGTTTGGTTATCCCCTGGGCAAGACAGAGACAACCGGCCGCAGCCAACAGCAACGCAACCGGCCCAGGTCGTTCTGAAACCCCTCTTTTCAACCCGTTACCATCCCCTCGGCCATGGCAAACTGCAGAAACTCCAGGGCATCGGCAGCAGGAATCCGTAACTGTTTGGCAATGGCACCTGCGGTACGCGTACCATCCAACTCTTCCAGCAACCGGTAGTAGGGCTTGATCAGCGATTCAGTACAAACCTCGCCGTGGGCCGGGTAGATGGCAGCCCAGGAACCTGACTTTGGCAGTTGTTTGCTGATCCAGGCCAGATCAGGTTCGCCCGAATCCAGAACATCCAGTATCTCGTAGTGAAACGGCAGTAGGGTCAGGGAATCAGCACGCTTGAGCTGCATGGCCATCAGGTTAAGCTGCAGCAGTTGGTCATCATCCGGCGGAATCGGCGGCACCGCCATCAGGGCCACACCGTAGGCATAGTGGTAATCCACACAATCCAGGGCTGCCGGTAGCAACTTCTGCGCCTTGCGCTCATCAAACAGGCTGGTCAGAAAACGGCGCTGCAGCTGCCAGATCTGGCCGTCTTCCAGTTCTGCCTCGTCCGGCATCCTGCCCATCTCCCTCTGCAGCCAGGAGCCAAACCGCTCCAAAAGTTCCACCGGCTTGAGTTTCAACCCCCGAGCCACGCCGTTAAACCAGGCCACGGCCTTGCCACGGGAATAGAAGATGTCACTGGCAGCCCCCAGTTGGCGTGCCCTGGCCATGTCGGTCAGCGGAAAGCTGGCTGACTCCAACAGGGTGTAAGGTGGATCAGGCAGGTGCTTCATGCCAATGGATGCGGCCTTGTGGGCCACTTTGGTGCCGGGCAGCACGGCCAGCGGAAAGATATCCAGATGGTTGGGGTAGAGCGAGAGGGCAAAGTTGAGCCCTTCACGGAATTTATCAAATGAATCATCCGGCAGGCCGTAGATCAGGTCAAAGCCAAAGGTGGCGCCGGAGTTGTTCAGCAGCATGACCTTGTTGGTAAAATCATCACGGTTAAAGCTGCGGCCTACCCCGCCCGCTACGGCCGGGTCTGCGCTCTGCAGGCCGATCTGAACCGAGCAGGTAAGCGAAGCAAACAGCCGGGCCTGTTCCTTGTCCAGCAGTTCATGGCGCACCTCAAAGTGAAAGTGGATATCCGGCGCAGTCTCGGCAATCAAACGTAAGAGATGCTTGGCCCGCTTTTTGTCGGTGTTGAAGGTGGAATCCAGGGCAAAGATCTGAGAGGCACCACGGCTCACCAGATAGTCAAGCTCCTGCTCCATCCGGTCCAGCGGATAGCGCCGCACCTTGCGGTCGCCCATGCCGTCATAGCAGAATTCGCAGGCATACGGGCAGCCCCGAGAGAGCTGCCAGACCATGCCGTTGGCGATGTGCTGATCCAGCAGCCCGGCCAGGTAGGGGGAGGGCAGGATGGCCAGATCTTCAATCTGCGGGCGAGGGATCACCTGCAGCTCGCCATCCACCTGTTGGGCTGTGCCGGCTAATCCTTGCAGCAGCCGGCCAGCCAGCCGGCGCTCCAGCAGCTCGGCCACGGTCAGCTCCCCTTCACCCATCACCAGCAGGTCAAAGGGGGCCTCGCCAAGCAGTCTGGCCGGATCAGCGGTGGCCTCCGGGCCACCGGCAACCAGCAGCAGTTCCGGTCGGGCAGCCCGCAGGCGCCTGGCCAGTTCGCAGCAGTCGTTGCGGTTCCAGACATAGACCGGCAGACCAACGATGGCAGGCTGTTGTTCCAGGACCGCCTGCTGGATCTGATCCAGCGGCGTACCGCAGAAAAATTCGGCCATACTGACGGTTGCCCGTTTTTTCAGGGCAGGCTGCTGATCAAGGTAGGCCTTGAGGAAGGCGGCAGCCAGGGGGACAGCCTGGGCCGACGGCATGGCATGCAGAGTAACAAGGTGCAGGTTCATGGTACCGACAATACACCAAAGCATGTGAAAGCTCCAGTGCTCTGCAATCAGCGTTGCAACGGTGTACAAACGTTAATTCATTTGATGTTTCATCTGGATTAAATTAAGGTATAAAGACTACCTTCTCTTCAAGGAAAGCGTGATGCCTCTGCTTGATCATCCAATCCTCGTGATCTCCGTCAGTGACGATACACGTGCAGCACTTTCCGCCAGCATGAAACCGTTCGAGGTTGAACTGGCGTTATGTTCTACGTTCCTTGAGGCTGAAAACCTTGCCCTGAAAGGCTTGTACAGCGGCATTCTGGTGGACTTGCCTTCAATCGTCAAGGCCAAGGGAGAAGAGAAGATTGTGGCCTGCTCCCTGACCGGTTTCTTCCCTACCCTGCGGGTTCGGGTAATGGGAAACATGCTGATTCCGATGACCATGCCCGGCGCGGCAAAACAGGAAAACAGTCTGGGCGATTTTATTAACCGAGCCTGTAAGAACTTTACTCCCCGGCAGTTACGAGCCCACCACCGCCACGCAATCGGCATATCTGTAGCTACGCGCTTTGCAGAGATCGAGACCCGTGCCTTTACCCTGGATATTTGCTGGGGCGGTGCCTTTATTGTGGATTTCAATCCTGAGCGCTTTGCTATCGGAGACCTGCTGACCGTCTTCTTTCAGGAACCGGGCTGTGACGTTCAGGCAACTGTCTGCTGGAAACAGTCCTGGGGGCTACGCCATGCACCGGGTATCGGGGTTAAGTTCCATACCTTGAGTGAAGACTTGAGTGAATTCATGCTACGGCTGCTGAAGCATGCCAAAGACCACGATCGTGATCGACTGGTGGCATAGCAGTACGTCCTTTCCTGCATTCATGTACGTTCAGAAGACACACCCGCAACGTAATCAGTTTACATCCTGCACATCCGGGAGTTTGCCGCTATGGCACCACGAAAAAAAATCTGACGCAAATTGGCTACTGAATGGAAACTGGACATCCTCGATCATGCCGTGCGTGAGATCGGCCCTGACGGCCTGGAATCTGCGATAATGGCAATGCTTGACGGTAAGGCTACAGGTCGCACCATTGTTCAGTTGACCTGTTATCAAGGAGAATAATGCTGTGGAACCAACTGCTAACGAATACTCTTCTGCCCCCGTTGACCTGTCCGGAGAGTTGGGTTGGAGCGAATTTGACGCCCCCTCACTGGTGGGAGAATCGCTCCGCTTTGTTTCAGGCGAACCTGCCGGCGAACGTTTCAGAGTTCGCTATTACCGCGATGCCGACCTTCATCTGCATGCCCGGATCTGGTTTGGTCCTGAAACCCAGGGACCTCCCGGCCACGCCCATGGAGGAGCGATTGCGGCGGTTATGGATGAAGCGCTGGGGCTTGCCGCCTGGGCTGCCGGTTACCCGATCGTGGTCGGTAACCTGAACGTCAGCTTCCGCAACCTGCTGCCGCTTGAAACAGTCGTTACGCTTGAAAGTGAGGTTGTGTCGGTTGAGGGCCGCAAGATCATGGTGCATGGACGCCTGTTCTGCGGAGAGACCCTCTTTGCCGAAGGACAATGCCTCTGTATCACTATCCCGGGAAGATAAAACCTACCTTACAAGGAGAGCTTCAATCATGACCACCTGTCCCTGCGGCAGCACCAGAGAATACGCCGACTGCTGTGAACCGGTCATCAAAGGCACCCGACCTGCTGAAACCGCTGAACAGCTGATGCGAGCCCGCTACAGTGCCTACACCAAAACCGAAATGGATTTTGTCTTTAACAGTACCGACCCGGCAAACCGTGAAGGCTATGACCATGACGGCACCAGGGCCTGGGCTGAAAATTCGGAATGGCTTGGCCTGGAGATAATCGGTACTGTCAGGGGTGGTGCTGATGACAGCAACGGCGAGGTTGAATTTATAGCCCGCTTCAAAGAGAACGGCACCCTGCGGGAACACCATGAGAATGCACTTTTCAAGCGCAAGGAAGGGATCTGGTATTTCAGCGACGGCGTAATGGTTAAACCGAAGCCGGTTACCGTCACCAAGATAGGCCGCAATGACCCCTGCCCCTGCGGCAGTGGAAAGAAATATAAGAAGTGCTGCGGCACATGAGTTTTCTCTACACCCTTGATCTGCTTGGTACTGCCGCTTTTGCCGCCTCAGGCGCTTTGGCGGCCATCAAACGGGAGATGGACCTGTTCGGGGTGCTGATGCTGGGGCTGGTGACCGCCTGCGGCGGCGGCACCCTGCGGGACCTGCTGCTGGGAGACACCCCTCCCTTCATCTTCAAGGACGAAACCTATCTCTATCTCTCGGTTGCGGTCTCCCTGATCGTCTTCATCTTCCACCGCCAGCTTGAGTATTTGTGGTACCCCCTGCCGTTCTTTGATGCGGTTGGGCTGGGCACCTTTGTCGTGATCGGTACCGGCAAGGCACTGGCCTTCAAATTCGGTTTTTTTGGCTCGGTCATGATGGGAGTGATGACCGCCACAGCCGGCGGCATGATCCGCGACCTGCTTTCTGCACAGGTACCAATGGTGCTGCAACGCGAGGTATACGCCTCTGCCTGTCTGGCAGGAGGCACACTCCTCTATCTGCTTTACCGCTACACGCTCCTCCCTCACTCATGGGCACTGCTTGTTGCCGCCCTGCTGGTGATCATTATGCGGTTGCTGGCGATTCGCTATAATTGGGCCTTACCACGTGCTTCAGCCGGAACTGTTACTACCCCCCCACCGCCCGCACCCTGACCAGAAACAGCTCCTTCAGATAGCGTTCAGCCAGTTGTTTATCACCAGCTGAGAGGGACGCCTCCTGCACCGGCCTTCTGAAGCGCCGTAAAAAACGTCGTACACGCCAGCTAAGTCGCGGGTTGTCATGTCCCAACCGGTCAATCGGCACCGGTGATTGCAGGCTGAACAGGGAGACAGCTTGCTGCAGTGCAGGATTCAATATCAAACATGAATCTGATGACGCTTCTGCCGCCCCTTTGCAGTCCCGGCCAAGATAGCAGATGATGTTTGCGCGGGTCTTGCGCTGACGATCCATCTCCCGCAGCCGGATGATCTCCTGCTGCGGGTCGGACAAGGCATCCAGATGGGTAAACAGCAGAGGCTTCAGGCCGCTCTGTCCCACCACCTCCATGAACTCGTCAATCCGGTAGGTCTTTACGTTGGGGTGCAGAAACAGATCTGCCAAGCCGGAATCGTTTTTCGCCTCCCAGGCAGCATCAACGTAGTTCCTCAGCCTGCTGTCCGGCGCAGACTTTTTCAACATCCGTTTGATAGTCGCGACATCCCGTACCTTTAACAGTCGCATCGCCCGCCTGACCGATTCGGCCTCCTGCCGCGCATAACGTCCATACACCATTACCCGCAGGATGCCCCCCGGCAGCAGCCGCTGCTCCAGAGCGCACATTCCGGCAGCCGGATCATCCAGGTGGTGCAGCACCCCGAACGCCTCGATAAAGTGGTACGGCCCCGGTGTCACGGCCGGGTCAAGAAAATCACCCTGCAACAGGTTGACATTAAACCTGCCGTGCAGCAGGCAGTGCAGACGCGCCCGCTGCAGGTTGTGTCGGGCCAGATCAACGCCGGTAATCTGCGCCTTGGGGTTTGCAAGCGCCATCGGATAGGGGGCAAAGGCACCGCAGCCGGAGAGCAGGATCTTCCCCTCTTTCTCCGGCAGCAGTTCTCCGTTGAACCTGGCCCAGAGGGCTGTCAGGTTCATGGCATAGGTGTCATACCGCCTGACCGATGCCGGCAGCGGGTAGTGTGGATAGGGGTGACGCTCGTAATGTCCGGTTACCTGATCAAACGGCATGACTTCTCCTGATTGCGATACCAACGGGATTGGCGTATGCTTGCAGCATACCCCGAAGGAGGAAACACCATGAACAAGACGATTCTTGCTGCTGCCTTGCTGCTGCTGTTTTCGTCCCTGAGCCTGTCGGCACCTGTGCATGCTGCCGACACTGTACCAGACGACCGCTTTGCCCTCAAGGGGTTGAAGCAGACCAGAGCCATTTTCGATGTACGGCTGGCTGAACTGGACAAGCTGTTGTTCAATCTGGGATTGATCAAGGAGACCTTTGAGGGGATCAGCAGCCAGAAGGTGAAGCCTGTCATGATCGTTTCACTGCGGGGACCTGCTGTGAAACTGTTTACTAAAGATCAGGCAACGCCTGAGTTGAAAGAGTTGCTGGCCGATCTGAAGCAGAAGGGGATCAGGGTTGAGATCTGCAGCGTGGCCTTGCGCGTCTTTAAGGTTGACCGTACACAACTTGTGCCGGACGTCATTCCGGTGGGCAACATCCTGACCTCGCAGATTGCGATGCAGAACAAGGGCTATGCCCTGATCACCCTCAACTGACGGACTCCTGTCATGGCACGCTGCTCAAACTGTCAGGCTCCCCTTCCTCCCGGTTCGCTGTTGTGCGAGTACTGTGGCAATCGCACCGACATTGACCTGAAGGGAATTCACTACAACACCACCCATGAAAACGAGACACCGCGCATCTGTCCACGCTGCAACGTCAAACTCAAGACACTGGACCTGAAGCTGGAGGGACGTTTTCTGATTGACCGCTGCGAGCACTGTCTGGGCATTTTCTTCGATCCGGGCGAGCTTGAGTTTCTGCTGGAGGCAACGGTCAAAAATATTTCCGGCATTGATCAGGCCGGTTTGAATGCTATCAATGAAAAAAGAGAGCCGAATCAATACCCGATCTCTTACCTCAAATGCCCGGTTTGCGAGCAACTGATGCACCGGGTCAACTTCGGAGCGAAAAGTGGTGTGATTGTGGATCGTTGCAAAGAACACGGCATCTGGCTGGACGGCGGAGAACTGCGGCAACTGCTGGAGTGGATGAAGCTGGGAGGCCGACTGCTGGAACAGGACCGTCAGCAGCAAAAACAGAAAGAGGCCGAGCAGCGGGAAAAAGAGGAACGGGAGAAGCTGAAAGGATGGGATGAGGAACCGACCCCCTTTGGCAGCTACAGCGATCCGCTGCGCCAGTCCGATCCTGACCTGTTCACGATCATTACCAGGGCGATCAGGATCTTTTTCTGAGTCAACCTGCGTTACCCGGCAGGGCAGTAGCTGACCGCCCGCGGCGCACTGCCTGCGGCGGACGCATCTGCGACAGAAAAAGCTGTTCAAGCTGTTCTGCGGTCTCCGGCTGTCCGCTGCAGCGCAGAATCTCAATCACACATTCAGCAGTACAGAGCCCGGACTCTTTCTGGTTTTTTCTCAGATTATAGCGTGAGGCCAGCCCCGGCTTGAGCGCGATCCTGCGGGCTTTCTGCAGGTAGGGGCTGCGCTGGTGGATCTTGCGGGCCTCGTGCCAGGTGCCGTCGATAAGTATGCATCGCCTGATCCCGCTGAAATCAACCTCCTGACCATCATCCGTGCCTGGGTAGATCAATGCGACGCCTCCGGCCTCAATCTCCTCCAGCAGCTGTTGCGGCGGATTGTGTCGATCCCACTGCAGCTGTTCGGCAGCCGCCCCCAGCACTTCAAGCACCATCCGGCCGGTATTGGATTTTTTGGGTATCTCTTTAAAATGGGTCAACAGGGTTATCTTCAACTGCAGCGGCTCCTGTTTCAATCAGATTATTTTTCCCGTATACTATCACACCATCTGTCCTATCCTCCACAAGGAAGGTTTCCCATGCCGGTTTATGAAGTTAAACACCCCCTGATTCAGCACAAGCTGGGCCTGATGCGCAAAAACGGGCTCAGCACCAAACTGTTCCGCGAGCTGGCCTCTGAAGTGGCCCGCCTGCTCACCTACGAGGCTACCAAAGACCTGGAGACCGAGACCATCAGCATTGACGGCTGGGCCGGACCGGTACAGGTACAGCAGATCAAGGGTAAAAAGATCACGGTGGTGCCGATCCTGAGGGCCGGTCTGGGGATGATGAACGGGGTGCTGGATATGATTCCCAGCGCCAAGGTCAGCGTGGTGGGGCTCTACCGTAACGAAGAGACCCTTGAGCCGGTGGCGTACTATGAGAAGTTTGCGGCCGGCATGGAAGAACGGACCGCCCTGATCATTGATCCGATGCTTGCCACCGGGGGATCACTGCTGGCCACCATCGCCATGCTGAAGAAAGCAGGCTGCAAGCGGATCAAGGGGCTCTTTCTGGTGGCGGTGCCGGAGGGGATCAGCCGTGTCACCACAGAGCATCCGGATGTTGAGCTGTATGTTGCCGCCATTGATGAGCGGCTGAACGACAAGGGCTATATCCTGCCCGGCCTCGGTGATGCCGGGGACAAAATCTTCGGTACGAAATAGGAGCTACCGCCCATGACAACCACCCCTGAACCTGTCTGGCGTACCGCTCTGTCCGGCGCACAGATTCTGTTTGTGGCCTTTGGGGCTACGGTTCTCGTCCCGCTCCTGACCGGACTCAACCCCAGTCTTGCTCTGCTGGGGGCCGGTATCGGTACTCTGATCTTCCAGATCTGCACCAGACGCGAAGTGCCGATTTACCTCGGCTCCTCCTTCGCCTTTATCGCACCGGTGATCTATTCGGTCAAAACCTGGGGGATGTCGGCAACCCTGGGGGCGCTGGCTGCAGCCAGCCTCTTCTATTACCTTGCCGCCGGACTGGTCAAGTGGCGCGGGGTCGGCTTCATCCACCGTCTGCTGCCGCCGGTGGTAATCGGGCCGGTGGTGATGGTGATCGGCCTCGGGCTTGCCCAGGTTGCCGTCAGCATGGCCACCGGTAAGGCCGGCGATACCCAGGTCATCCCTTACGGTACCGCTTTAAGCGTCGCAGCGATAGCATTGGCTGCAACCATGCTGACCGCCATCTACGCCAGGGGATTGCTCAAGCTGGTACCGATCCTGGTAGGTGTTGCTGTCGGATACCTGGCATCCGTTGTCATGGGACTGGTTAACTTCAGCACGGTCGTCAACGCCCCCTGGATTGCGATACCACCGTTCGGCACCCCAAGCTTCAACCTGGCAGCGATCCTGTTTATGATCCCGGTAGCGATTGCACCGATTGTGGAGCATGTGGGGGGAATTCTGGCCATCGGTTCGGTGGTGGGAAAGGATTACACCGACCAGCCCGGCCTGCATCGCACCCTGCTGGGGGATGGCCTGGCAGTCAACATCGTCGGCCTGTTCGGCGGTCCGCCGGTCACCACCTACGGCGAAGTCACCGGAGCCGTCATGCTGACCCGCAACTACAACCCGGTGGTGATGACCTGGGCCGCCTGCTTTGCCGTCATGATGGCCTTTGTGGGCAAATTCAGCGCTCTGCTGCAGTCGATTCCGATGCCGGTCATGGGAGGCATCATGGTACTGCTGTTCGGCTCCATTGCCGGTATCGGCCTCAAGACCATCATGGATGCCAGGGTTGATCTGATGCAGCCCCGCAACCTCTGCCTGATCTCCGTCACCCTGGTGACCGGCATCGGCGGGCTGGGGGTTACCATCGGCGGTTTTAGTCTGCAGGGGATCAGCCTCTGCGGGGTTCTGGCCGTACTGCTCAACCTGATTCTGCCCCACGGCACCCGGCAACCGTCTGATCAGCAAGCCTCCTGATGACGGTCAACGCCAAACCTTCACGCAGCTGCCGTGACAATCCCTCCGGCCAACTACTGCTGGGGGTCAGGCAGTTTAACAGCCATGACTGGTTTGCGTGTCATGAAACCATTGAAGCGCTCTGGATGCAGCAGCAGGGAGAACTGCGCAACTGCTTTCAAGGGCTGATCCAGCTGGCCATTGCCCAGCTGCACTGGAGCAACGGTAACTTTAACGGCGCAGTGGCCCTGCTGCAGGGGGGGATGGACTATCTGCGGCAAGCCCCAAGCACCTGCCAGTGGCTGGATCTGGCGGATCTGATCCGCCAGGCTGAGCTGCTGCTGGATGAACTGAGTCAGCTCGGCCCTGAACGGATGGCCGAGCTTGATCAGGCGCTGCTGCTGAAGATCCGCACCGGTCCGTAAGCTGTTTGCAATTTTCAGTAACATGGCTACAGGAGGCATTAGCCGTTGCCGAACGGCATCAACACCCCTTCTATGATGTCCTCTACCTGATACTTGACAAGTGACTGGCTGCGTTGGCGACCAAAATTGAGGTCAAGATACTGTATGACAGTAGCGGCCTTGTTTGAGACGTAAATCTTCGTCAGTGGAATTGGGTACACTGTCACCAGAATTCACACGGTTATGAAATAGCTGATGCTCCTTGTCAATTCAGGCTTGTTTCATTACAATCCCGCTATAGTTTTATTTGAACCTGAAGGAGATACACACGAATGGTTGCCACATCCCCAATCACCTACGAAAAAGGCAAACTGTACAACCTGAACCTGGCCGACCTGCAGCCGGACCCTGACCAGCCGCGCAAATATTTTGATGAACAAGCCCTTGCAGAATTATCGGCATCTATTGCAAAACATGGTGTGCTTCAGCCGGTTCTGGTACGGCAAGGTACAGACGGCGGGCTGCTGCTGGTCTCCGGCGAGCGGCGCTACCTGGCATCAAAGCTGGCCGGTTGCACAACCATCCCTGCCGTGTTCACCGACGGCGAGCCGACTGAAATTGCCATTGTTGAAAACCTGCTGCGGGAAAACCTGACTGCCATTGAAGAAGCAGAGGCGATAGAACGGCTGCGGCTGGAACACAACTACACCCTGGCAGACCTTGGGGCTGCACTTGGCAAGGCAGAATCCACCATGTCGGAAATCCTGTCCTTAAACCGTCTTCCAGCAGCGGTGAAGGATGATTGCCGTAACGATCCAAAAACCTCACGCAGCATACTGGTTGCCATCGCTGCCCAGAAAACACCGGAAAGAATGGTAACGCTGTACACCAGATACAAGGAAAACGGCCTGACGCGGGGCGAAATCAGGAAAGCTGCCGCAAAGCCAAAACCTGAGAACGCACCTATAGATCTGGAATTTGTGGATCAATTCTACAACCGCCTCTATCTGCTGGATGAAACCAGATTAACCGTAGAGCAGAAGACATCGCTTAATGCCACTCTGGTAAAACTACGCAGCATGACCTATCAGAAGATGAAGCGTCTGAAGTGATGGCAAAAATCACCGAAATATTTGGGCTGTTTTTGAAGCTGATTTAATTGAAATCAGGTAGTTAAGCCAGAACTTCGGCATGCCGAAGTTGGCCGATACTTATTGTCGAATAACGGAGTAACAATTGAACATCATACAAAACGGTATCAACAAAAAGCTGATCTCGCTTGATGACGATGAAAAGTACATCACCTATCTGAACGAGAACAAGCGGCGCAATTACACCAACCCTGAAGAAAAGGTGCAGGCTGAGACTTTTCTTTCTTTGATCCTCACCTACAACTACCCGCCTCAACGTATCCGTCAGTTTGTAAAAGTCACGATGGGTTCCGACACCAAAGAGGCAGACATTGTTGTCTATAATGATGATGCCTGCACCAAGCCGCATATTGTTGTTGAGTGTAAAAGGGAAGATGTCTCGGAGGCAGAGTTTGAACAGGCTGCTAACCAGGCTTTTTCCTATGCTCAGGCGCTGGCTGGAACTATCAAATATGTTTGGGTCACCTCAAAGATCAAAGATGCCTATTTTCGGGTTGATAAAGACAGCAACAAAAAGAGCACTGAGCCGGATATTCCCCAATATGGTGTTGGCAAGCTGGCAAAGTACAAATATGCCAAAGACGGCGGAGATGTTAATGGTCAACGGCTCTTTGAGCTGGAGGTTGTCAGCCAGGATGAGCTGACCCGGCGTTTCAAACAGGCGCATCAAGCGTTGTGGGGCGGCGGTGAACTGAACCCTTCCGAGGCGTTTGACGAACTGGATAAACTAATCTTCTGCAAGGTCTGGGATGAACGCAAACCCAGGAAAAAAGGAGAGCCGTACAGCTTTCAGATTTTCTCTGAAGACACAGAAGAAAAGACCAATGAAGAACTGTTGAAACGGGTGGCTGCACTGTACGATGAAGGTCGTAAGAAAGACCCGGAAGTATTTAAAGACGGCATCCGCCTGTCTGCCGCCAAATGCCGCACCGTGGTCAGTTATCTGGAAAGCGTCAATCTGGGCAAGACTGATCTGGACAGCAAAGGACGGGCATTTGAAGAGTTTCTCGGTTCCTTCTTCCGAGGTGACTTTGGCCAGTTTTTTACCCCGCGCCCGATTGTTAAATTCATTGTTGATGTCCTGCCAATAAATCATGATTCGCTTGTGTTAGACACATCCTGCGGTAGTGGAGGATTTTTGCTGCACGCCCTGGACAAAGTCCGTAAGCAAGCTGACGAATATTTCCCCCAGATTGAAGGACAGCCCGAAACGGCAGAACACAAAGACCATTGGCATAACTTTGCCGAAAAAAATCTGTTTGGTATTGAGATTAACGAGCAGATAGCCCGCACCGCCAAGATGAACATGATTATCCATGACGACGGCCACACCAACGTCATCAGCGCCGACGGTCTGCTGCCTGATGATGAACTACGCGCCAAGTCCGGCAATGCCGGTTTTACCTACAACCGTTTCAACTTCATCATCACCAATCCCCCCTTTGGCTCTTCAGTCAAACAGACAGAAAAAGCCTACCTTGCCAACTACCGGATGTCTGCCAAAGAGGTTGACTGGCTGAATCCCAAGAGCAAGGCAGCCACCCGCCCCAACCAGAGCACCGAAGTGCTGTTTATTGAGCAGTGCCACCAGTTTCTTGCAGAAGGGGGCTATCTGGCAATCGTCGTGCCGGATGGCATCCTGACCAACTCCAGCCTGCAGTATGTGCGGGACAACATAGAAGAGGATTACCGGATTGTGGCCGTAGTCTCCATGCCGCAAACCGCTTTTATGGCCACCGGAGCAGGGGTCAAAAGCTCGGTGTTGTTTCTGAAAAAGCTGACCAGAAAGCAGAGCGAAAAGATCAGAAACGCCAAGACAGCGTTAAAGGATCGGATCAAGGAAGAACATGCCTTTACCCGTGAACTTGCCCGGCTGGAGAAAGAGCGGGACACCAGAATCAAGCAACTGGATGGTTTTGATAACCCCGGCAAACTGACCGGCAAGGCGCTGAAGGAGTCTGACCCGTACCTGGCATGGAAAAAA
>CAZOTC010000026.1:0-19485 GCA_964582605.1 uncultured Geobacter sp.
CGGGGCACTGTACCTGCTGGTACGTTACCGCGCTTCGTTGTGAGTCTTCGGAGGGGTGTAGAGGCGTAACAGTTCCGGCAAATCCAGGATCAGGGCAATGGTTCCGTCTCCCAGGATGGTGGCTCCGGAGATGATTCTAGTGTCCCGGTACAGCCGTCCCAGCGGTTTTACCACTGCCTTCACCTCACCTATCAGCTGATCCACTGCCAGACCGATCCGGCGTCCGTCATGCCTGATCACCACGGCAAAGCGGGAGGCCGGCGCCTCCCCGGTTGTCTCAACGATGCCTCGCAGGTCGAGGCAGGGCAGCGCCTCTCCCCGGATATTCAGGTAGCCTCGCTGCTGCAGTTCGACAGAGGTCTCAGGGGGCAGGTCAATGGTCTCATCCACCAGTTCCATCGACAGGATGTAATAATCCGTACCGGCGGTTACCATGAAGCCGTCGATCAGGGCCAGCGAGAGCGGCAGCCGTAACTGGAAGCAGGTACCCTGCCCTTCAACACTGGTCAGGTCGATCTTCCCCCGCAGCTCTTCAATGGTCCGTTTGACCACATCCATGCCGACTCCACGTCCGGAAAGCAGAGTCGCTTCGTCAACGGTGGAAAATCCCGGTTCAAAGATCAGGGCCAGGGGGTCTCGTTCAGCAACCTCTGCAGGCCGGATCAGGCCACGCTCCAGCGCTTTGCCCAGCACTTTATCCCGGCTGATACCCCGGCCATCATCCCGCACCTCGATAACAATACTGCCTGCCTCCTGAAAGGCGTTCATTCTGATGGTCCCTGCTGCCGGTTTACCCGCCGCCTGACGTTCTGCCGGCGTCTCAATGCCGTGATCAATCGAGTTTCTAATCAGATGGACCAGCGGTTCCCGCAACCGTTCTGCCATCACCTTGTCCAGCTCAGTCTCTGCACCGGCGGTTACCAGCTGGATCTTCTTGCCGCAGGAGGCTGAGAGATCATGCACCAGACGCTGAAAGCGGCGGAACAGATCACCCACCGGCACCATCCGGAAGACCATGGCTCGTTCCTGAATCCTTTTGACCAGCAGCGATACTGCGGAGGAAGACTCCAGTGAGGCGCTGTCCCCCAGACGCTTGACATGGGATTCCAGCTCGGATGAAGCGGTCACCAGCTCAACCACCAGGTTGATCAGTTGATCCAGTTTCTGGGCATCAACCCGGACGACCTTCTGGGAGGCGGCAGACTGTTCGGTTGCTATCTCATCAGCGGCCAGACCCGGATCTGCTTCAACCTGGGCGATGGTGTCACTGACTGCAGGTGTCTGCCAACCGGTGATCTGAGACAACAGCTGCTCATGTCGGGGAGGAGTCTCTGTGCTGGATGTCTCGTATGCTGCAATCAGTCCTCTGATATGATCGTGACACTGCAGAAAAAGGGCAACCAGCTCCCGCACCAGCGGCAGTTCATTCTCGCGGATCTTGACCATCAGATGCTCAAGGGCGTGACAGAACGCCTCCACCTGATCTGCCGCGACAATTCCGGCAGAGCCTTTCACCGTATGCACCGCCCGGAAGAAACGGTTGAAATCGTCCCCTGGTGCCGGATGGGCTTCAAGGGCCAGCAGCGCCGATTCCATCTCAGCCAGCATTTCAGCAGATTCAAGGGCAAAGGCCTCGCGTATCTCAGCCAGTTCATCAATCATACAGGGACACGGCGGCTGCATACCCGGTTGCGACCGGTTCGTTTTGCTTCATACAGGGCATCATCAGCACGTTTAATCAGCTGCTCCAGGCTGTCACTCCGGTGTAGCGTAGCAACACCGATACTGACCGTAATCCGGAGCTCCTGGTCGGTACAGGAAAGCGGGGTTGAGGCCACCTGCTCCCGGCAGCGTTCTGCCAGTATCATTGCCTGATCAAACGATGTCTCCGGCAGGATACAGCAAAACTCCTCTCCACCGTAGCGACCGAGCACATCAGAGGTTCGGACAAGTTTCTGCAGCAGCTCCGACATGTTACGCAGGGTGTAATCACCGCAGATATGTCCGTAGGTGTCGTTAATCCGCTTGAAATGGTCAACATCAAGGATAAATACGCTGAGCGGGTTGCCATGGCGACGGGAACGTTCAATCTCTTCCATCAGACGGGTATCCAGGTAGCGGCGGTTGTAGACCCCGGTCAGGCTGTCCACTTTGGCCATCTGGATCAGTTTCTGTTCATAGACAACAAAGTCGGTCACATCCTGTACCGTAATATAGACCGCACTGATGGTACGATGTTCATCTCGAATCGGTCCAAACGTACAATTTTGCTGCATTAGAGGAAGCTGGACCGATGAGCCGTGGGGATTCTTCATGGGAAAGAGGTGCTTGTGCAGCTTCTGGGAATAGGAGGCGTAGTTGCCAAAGGCAAAGACGCTCTTGACGATCCGGTGAAAGCTTCCTTCAGACAGGGCTGGGTAGAGATCGGTGATCGTCCGACCAACAACATCTGTGGCAGGAATACCGCTATGCAGTTCCATCCAGCGGTTCCAGCCGGTTACGATCAGATTGCGGTCAAGCACCACCAGCCCCATGCTGATGGTGTCGAATATCTGTCTGAATTCACTCATAGGGTCCCAGGAACTCGGCAATGGCCTGCTTCATCCAGGGCATGATGCTGTACTGACTGACCAGAAACAGATAGCCGTTAACATTGTATTGCTCAAAGTTGAACACGGTCTTGAACAGGATTGCAAAGGTGTCTGACGCATTCAGTACATCCGAAAGGGTCGTATGAATCTGTTCCTGAGAAAAGAAGCGGGGCGGGGCGTAGGTGACGACATCTCCCAGCATTTCGGCGATCTTGCCGACACAGGCGCCGATGATGATGTTGCCGATTTCGACCAGGGTTTCCTTTTCAAGGATATCGATATCATACTGTTCATCCAGGAAGGCCATCTCCCCGTCAAAGATCTTCAGCAGCTTGCGTCCTTCGCCGTGGGGGAAGACCAGAAAACTGCCGCCGTTAAACTTGCCGCTGAAAAACTGGGTGATCATACTCATGTCGGTCGTGTCGGGAATCTCCTGATGCACGTAGTTGATCACTTCGTTTGACTGGAGTACGGCAATATGGGGTACCGAGAGGATGACGTGCAGGTTGATGATCTCGGCTAGATCGGCAGCGGCACGCCCAAAGCCGATGTTCATGATCTCCTGCAGCGCATCCTTTTCAAGCTCGCTGAATTCGCGTGATGGATCACTCATGGCCGGCCCCGGCCGCAAGGGCCTTTTGAAGTTCCTCCTGGATCATTTCGCGAACCGGAGGCTTCTTGGCAACGCTGAAGGCCCCAAGTTCAGTAACCTTGTCAATGGTCTTGCGCTGGATATCGGCGGTCAGGATGATGACACGGGCGGTCGGATCAAGTTTTCGGATCCCTTCAAGGGCTGTAATGCCGTCAACCCCCGGCATGGTCAGATCCATGAAGGTGACATCCGGCCTGAAAGACTGAAACAGTTCAATGGCAACGCCGCCGTCATTACCTTCCTTGATCTCATGTCCCGCATCTTTCGGGAGGCATGATTTGAGGCTCATGCGGGCAACCAGCGAGTCATCGATAATCAGGATTTTAGCCATAAGTTGAGACCTCCGGAGAGCGGACTGTTTTCATGGGTACGGTTTGTGGTATCCGGCAGTATAGCAGACATCTCCGGCTGCGCAACAGCTTAAGCATGGTTACGAAGCATCAGTTCGTCAGGATGAGGATTGAAGTACAGCTGATCCGTCAGATACGGTTGCTCAAATCGCCGGATGTAATGTTTCAGCAGGGTTATCGGTACGATCAGAGGCAGTTGGCCGGTGCGGTAGCGCTCAATCAGGCCAAGCAGCTCCTGTTTTTCCCAATCATCAAGCTGCTTCTTGAAGTAACCCAGACAGTGCATCAGGACATTGGTCTGTTTTGACGGTGTGGCGATCAGCTGCAGGGCTTCCATGAAGAGCGAGGTATAGATGGGCAGCAGTTTCTGGAGCGGTGCCGTGCCTGCCACCAGCTTGCCAAGCCGTCGGTAGTGGTCAGGAGAATGGGCCATCATCAGCAGCTTGTGGATGGTATGGAACCTGACCAGATCCCCTTTGGAGGGACTGTTGTCAAGAAAAGTCAGCAGGCGGTCGTAACAGTACACACGTTCGATGAAATTTTCTCTCAGTCGCGTGTCGGCAAGCCGTCCTTCCTCCTCAACCGGCAGAAGCTGATAGGCGTTGGTCAGGGCGCGGGCAAAAAGGCCGCTGCCACTGGTCAGAGGCGGCCCTTTTGCCTGATAGACCTTGACCCTGAACAACCCGGAACTTGGCGAGTTTTTCTTGAAGATAAACCCGCGCAGCTGAAGCTGTCCCAGTTCTTTGACACGTCGGTCGCACCACTGCAGCATCTGTTCGGTCAGATCCCGACCGGTCCTGGCCGTCAACAGGCGGGGAGCTGCCGGGTCTCCGGCAAGATGCATCGCTTCCCGGGGTATCGGCAGCCCGCATTCCACTTCCGGGCAGACCGGGACAAAACTGAAATAGTGTGATAGCTGGTCAGTGATGTAATGGTGCTGTTTGTGGCCACCGTCATAGCGCACCTTTTCACCCAGCAGACAGCTGCTGACTCCCAGGTTGATCCGTTGTAGCGCATCCATGTCTGACGTCTCCTTTTCTGCCTTTTGCGATTGGACTTAACCACTTTTTATGCTACTAATTAAAATTGGTAAACCAAGAACTTGTAAAAGGAGCTGATCTGCGATGACTTTTACCATCAAACAGAAGATGTCGGCATTGATTATCTTTCTCCTGGGAGTGGCTGTTCTGATTACCGGTTTAATGCTGTTCACCTTTTTCAAGATCAGTGCTTCGCTGGGCCAGATGGAACGGATCACCCAGATTCAGCATGCTGCCATGCAGGGTTCAATCCATATGCTCAAGGCGCGGGAGTATGAGGGAGAGTTCTTTACCCGCAAGGATGACAAGTGGGTGCCTCGGGTTGAAAAAGAGGTGGATGAGGTTTACAAGGTGCTGTCCGCACTGGACAAGGTCAACACCGATAAAAAGATCAAGGAACACAGCGCTACGGCACAGAAACTGGGTAAGGCCTATGTAGAGCAGTTCAAAGGGCTGGTGTCAACTTTTAAGAGTGGCGGTGATGTCGTTGAGGGGCGTGAAGAGCTGCGTGATGTCATTAACGACTTCCAGCCTCAGCTTGAGGCCTATATACCAAAAATTGCAGATGAACTTCACAAAAAAGCCAGTTCTGAGCTTGACAGCACCATGTCCAAGGGCAAGACGATCATGCTGGCAGTGCTGGTCGGCGCGGCCATCGGGCAGGTACTGATGCTGCTCTTTATTCTGCTGCCGGTTCTCAAATCACTTTCAACCATGACGGAGCGGTTGAAGGATATCGCCACCGGTGAAGGGGATCTGACCAAACGGATTGAGGTCACCAGCAAGGACGAGATTGGCGAGACCGCCGGTTGGTTTAATACCTTTGTTGAAAATCTGGCCGGTATTATCGGGCAGGTGGCAAACAACGCCCGGCAGGTTTCTCAGGTTGCCGAGAGTGTCCAGCGCAATTCGTCGGCCATGGTGGCAAGTTCCGAAGAGATGGCCGGACAGGCAGCTTCGGTGGCGGTTGCTGCCGAAGAGATGTCTGCCACTGCGTTTGATATCGCCAGTTCCTGTACACGTTCAGCGGCCAGTGCCGCTGAAGCAGATCAGGCTACCGCCACCGGGGCGCGGGTGATTGAGGAGACGATTGCCGGAATGCAGCGGATTGCCGAGCGGGTACGTGAGGCTGCGGCCAATGTTGAGGAACTGGGCGCCAAGTCGAACCAGATCGGAACGATTGTCGGCACTATTGAGGATATTGCCGATCAGACCAACATGCTTGCCTTGAATGCCGCCATTGAGGCAGCCCGAGCAGGGGAACAGGGTCGCGGTTTCGCGGTGGTTGCCGATGAAGTCAGGGCACTATCGGAACGGACCACCAGGGCCACCAAGGAAATTGGCGATATGATCCGTATGATCCAGCAGGAAACCGGCGGCGCGGTCCGCGCGATTGAAAATGGTGTGACTGAGGTTGAAAACGGCACACGGGAGGCCAGCCGTTCCGGTGAGGCGCTTGGGGTGATCACCAATGAGATCCAGAACGTCACCCAGCAGATGAGCCAGATTGCAACCGCAGCCGAAGAGCAGAGTGCCACGACAAACTCTATCAGTCAGAGTATTCGCCAGATCACGGATGTTGTCCAGGAAAGCAGCGACAAGGCCCAGGGGTCGGCGAACTCCGCCCAGGAACTGGCCCGGCTGGCCGATGAACTGCAACGGCTGATGGGGAAATTCAGGGTTTGAAATTTGGCCATGACCTGTGGTACTACTAGCAACTGCACGGCTTCCAAAATACTATAGTTACTATTGAGCCCAGAGAGGCAAACAGGGAGGACAGTATGGCAAACATTCTGATCGTAGACGATTCATCCACCATGAGAAAAATCATTTCCCGTTCGCTCCGTCAGGCAGGTCTGCCGGTTGACGATATTCTGGAAGGGGGCGATGGTATTGAAGGTCTGAATGTGCTGCAGACATCCGGGAAGACGGTTGATCTGATCCTTTCCGACATAAATATGCCTAATATGGATGGTCTTGAGTTTGTCAAAGCGGTGCGTGCCAACGGGTTTTCCATGCCGATCGTGATGATTACCACTGAGGGCGGGGAAGATGTTATTGCGGATGCCATTGCAAGCGGCGCCAAGGACAGCATCAAAAAACCCTTTACGCCGGAACAGCTCAATGAAAAATTGGGGGGACTCCTATGAGTCTGAATGCTGAGATAGCTGACAGTCTTAAATTTACTGAACAGCAGCTTTCCGAATACATAATCAATGCAACCCGTGAAGTCTTCTCCACCATGGTCATGATGGAGCCGGCTGATGATTTTCCCTTGAAGGAGCCGATCACTCACTTCAAGTGCAGCATTACCGGTATGGTCGGCTTTGCCGGCACCTATTCCGGTGTTATCTCCATGCACTGCCCGATTCATCTTGCCAAACGGGTGACAGCGGCCATGCTGGGGATGGAGGAGAGTGAAGTTGAAGAGGGCGGGGAAGATCTGAACGATGCCATTGGTGAAATCGCCAATATGCTGGGAGGCAGTGTCAAGATGATCCTTTCCAAGGGAGGCCTTGATGTTAAACTTTCCATCCCCACGGTCATCGCCGGTGAAGACTATACTGTCAACTCGCTTTCAGACATCGATTGTGTTGTTATCCCGTTCAACGTTGACGGCAGCGAGCGGTTCCTTGTCGGACTTACCCTCAAGAAAGAAGAGTAATCCCCCGAATTATCCAGTACGGGGTGCGTTGACGCACCCCGTGCAGTTCACTTTTCCACCCCCGTGAGTTCCTGATGGACGGTTATGTAAAGCTGCACGAGATGCTTGAATCTGCTCTGCGGCAGGCCGGCGAAGAGGCTGGTATGCTGCTTGGGCAAGGGTTGACGGCAACCCTGACCGATTCACTTGTCTTTAGCAAGGCTGCCTATTTTGGCGACCTTGATGACGGCGTTTTTGTGCTTGCCGTTGAGTCACGGGAAGAATATCCGGGGCAGTTCTACCTGGTGTTCAATCTGCGTGACGCCATTCTGATGAGCAGTCTGCTGCTGGGTATTCCGGCAGCCCGGATTAAGGAGAAACAGCGCCTCTCGATTATCGAGCCTGATGACATTGATGCATTTGGTGAGATCGGCAATATGATCAATGGGGCCATGAACACCACCTTTCAGGCATCACTTTCAGGAAAGGCGCATCTGAAGCTGCAGGGGTCGAAGAAGTACGTTCCCGAGATTGATCCGCTGACTGACGATGATCCGCTGCCCAACGGCGACTACCTGATGTTCCGCTCGCGGCTGGAGATGGAAGGTCAGGAGATGCATGCCCTGGATGTGTTGATCCCGGTTGCGCTTGGCAATCAGTACGATCCGCAGCCAGAAACTCCGGCAGTAGCGCCCGTCGAAGACCATACTGCTGCCCAGGCTGATACAGATACAGCAGCAGGTACGGTGCATCAAGCAGGCGATGAGGAACCGGTTGTCCGAAAATCGGGAGGGGTCGCCGGTACAAGCGGTGAAGATATGATCGCCATCTTTGAAGACACCGATGATGAACGCTTGCAACTGGCGCAATCGGTCTCCTTTACCGGTTTCAAGGTGGTGGATGCAACATTGAACGCAGATGTTAAAGAGGTCTTTTCCCAGGGGAATGTACGCTTGGTGGTAATCGGCTCACAGGATGCCGATGATCGTGAGCTTGCCGTCTGTATCAAGATAAATGCACTGCGCCAGGATCAGCCGGTGCCGATTTTGATGTGTGCCCACCGCTGGACCCGTACAGCGGTATTGAAGGCCCTCAAGTACGGTGCACGGGATATTATCATAAAACCGTGTGATTCAGATGAGATTGCTGCCAAGGTGAAACGGTTGTGTCGTCTACCGTCGGCATGATAGCTGAAATGCCGGGAGGGAGCTGGTATAGCCGGGCCGCTCTGCAGCTCTGTCTGTCTCTTCTCGTTACCCTTTTCGTTGCTTTTGCCGCAGACGCCTCAGTACCGAATCAGATCCAGCGGATCGAGATTCGCACTAAGCCCTCCTTCACCCGGATAACGGTCAAACTGTCGGATGAACCCCGTTTCAAGGTCTCCCGATTGCCGAACAACCGTCTTCGCATTAGTCTGAAAGATACTGCCGGATCTCTGTTCAGGCCGTTGCGCCGCTATTCAGACCGGCATATCGGCGGTCTGCTGCTGTCGCGTCGTGGTGATGATATGCTGATTACGTTTGCGATCGCTCCAGAAAAATCCGGTTATAGAGTCGTGCATGTTGCAGGCCTCCCGATGCTTTCCCTAGATGTCGGCCCCTTGTTTACCGAATCAGGTCCGCGAGCTGTGTTACCCGGTAGGGAACGGATCAGGAACGGCGCCGAGAAACTGCTGAAGAACTTCGACCCTCCGCTTAAGCCTGAAATTCCGTTTGTGCCGACTGATCGTCAGGCGCTGAAGCCTTTGCTGGATGCCGAGCAGCAGAATCAGTTTCTTGCCGCGGAAGGGGCTTTATACAAGGGTAAGCTGACTGCGGCTGAAGATGTGTTTGCGCATTTCACTGCGGGCTCTAGTAAGATACGTCCTTTGGCCCTGTATAGACTGGCAGAAACCCAGTACCGCCTTCAGAAGTATACACAGGCTCTGACAACCTTTCGTGAAGCGGTTCAGGAATGGCCGGAATTTCTCGAGCAGAATCCTGCGGTCATGTTTTACTACGGTGACAGCATCGCCCGTAATGGTGATTTGCCAGGCGGCAGACAGTTGCTGTCAAAATTGATTGTTGCCCATGCAGACAAAAAATATGCGCCGGTTCTACTTGTCAGAATGGCGGATGTGCTCGCCCGTCAGGGGGATGAAGCCAACGCCGGGGCACTCTATCGTAATGTGTCGGAACAGTTTGCACAAAACAAGGCCCAGCAGATTGCCATGGTGAAACTGGCTGACCGGACTTTCTTGCAGACATCGCCGCTTGACTATCTTGGTCTGAGTGCAACCTACCGGCTTATAGCTGACAAAACAGCAGATTTTGACTTGCGAGAGGAAGCCGCATTCAAACATGCCTTGGTTGAGGCGATAAACGGGCCCGCCGATACCGCGCTGGACCTGATTGCAAATTACCAGAAGCGTTACACCAAAGGGGTGTACAGTACCGTTGTGCGTGATATTCGAGATGATCTTGTCGTCCTTGTGTACAAGGGCAAAGAATGGGGTAAAAATCCTGCAGGCTTGATTCGTCTGGTAACTGACAATCAGGATTATCTTGCTGCAACGGTAGCTGTACCCGGATTTTTCCCCAGTGTGACAAAGGCCTTTGAAACAGCCGGTCGCCCTCTTGATATGATCTCGTTCTACGCCGGATTGCTGGAGCGGCCCTGGATAGGCCAGGCCAATGTGCCTTACCTGACGCTGCAGGTTGCCGATCAATCAGAGCTGCTTGGAGATACCATGCTGGCCCGCAAGGTGTTGCAGAGCTTCATTATGCGTAATCCCACCCATGATCAGGTTCGTTGGGCACGGGAACGTCTGGGTGCAATCCAGTACGCAGAGAAGGACCTGCCAGGTGTGCGTGCAGGCTTGGGCTGGCTGCTGAACAAAAATGAAAAGGCCAACTTTCCAATCAGTTACTACTATCTGGGCAAGGCGCTGTGGGATGGAAAAGAGTACGCGCGCTCAGGACTCTCCATGGAGTTATATGTCGCAACAGCAAAGACATTAAAAGAACAGCCGCCATTGCTGGCCGATGCATACTATGTAGCTGCCGCTTCAAGGCAGGCATTGGGTGATCGTAAAGGGGCTGCATCCATACTTGAAAATGGTGTCAAGATAGTCCCTCAAACGTATAAGGATCAGTTTCTCTATAAGTTGGGAGAACTGGCTTTGCTTGATGGTCGAGTTGAGCAGGGGCGCGCCCTGCTCGACAAAGTGATCAAGGAAAGCAAGGACCCTGACTGGCAGAGCCTCGCCCGTCAGGCTCTTGAAGACAGTAAGCTTATGCGCCCTGCCGCCGAACAACCCCCGTCAAAGAAGCCTGTCGTCAAATAATTGTATTTGTCAAATAATCGACACATCTTGGGTCGGTTATTTGTTCTATTCATTCCTTTTCATGCATCTATCCTCGTTTATTCAGCAATATTAGGCCAAGGCACAGATATTGCAAGTATTTAAACGGATTGTTTTCCCTGCTGTTTGGGAGGAGGGTGTTATGCCTGTTGAAGGGCTATTCAGCACTACCATACAGGTGCTGTCAAAGAGCGTTGATCTTCGGACGCGAAATCAGAATCTAATTTCTGCAAACCTTGCCAATGCAGAGACGCCAGGTTTTACGCCGAAAAAGCTTGAATTTGAAGAGCAGCTTCAGGCTGCTGTCAAGAATTCGACCGGACGCGGAAGCAGAAGGGCCGGAGCCGGGGCTTTGACTCACCCTGGACATATTGCATTTAGGTCTGGTGGCGGTGAGCGGATCAGTCAGGTTGAAGGCAGGGTCGTTGATGCACCGGCCAAGACCCCCGGGCTCGATGGAAACTCGGTTGAATTGGAAAACGAGATGAGTCGGATGATGCAGAACCAGGTGTTGTTCAATGCTTCAGTGCAACTGCTTTCCAAAAAATTTGAGGGATTACGCAGTGCCTTGAGGGAGGGTAAATAATGGATCTCTTTACCGCGATGAATACCAGTTCCTCGGCGCTTACCGCTGAGCGAACCAGAATGAACCTGATATCAAGTAATCTGGCAAACGTCAATACCACCCGCACGCCGGAGGGTGGGCCGTACAAGCGCAAGGACGCTGTTTTTGCTGCGGTGCCGGCTGCAGACGGCTTTGGAAGGGCACTGGACGGTGAAGCCGGCAAACAGCTCCGGCAGGTGAGTATTGCCGAGATTGTTGAAGACAGAAATCCGCCCCGTATGCAGTACGACCCGAGCCATCCGGATGCGAATCCACAGGGCTATGTTGCACTGCCCAACGTGAATGTGATTGAGGAGATGGCGGATATGATTACTGCGACCAGGGTCTACGAAGCCAATGTGATGTCTGCACAGGCAGCCAAAAATATGGCACTCAAGACACTTGAGATCAGCAAGTAGGAGATAGCAGATGGAAATCAAGGGAATGAGCGGTATCGGCATGTCGGCAGCATTTCCACTTGAGAACAGGAGTGGTTCCGGAACGGTCATTGACGATGCCGGCAAGTTTTTCAAGGAGTTGGTCGGAAAAGTCAACGATCTGTCGCAGCAATCCGATCGGGCGATTCAGGGACTGGCCACCGGAGAAAACCGGAACCTGCATGAAACTATGATTGCTGTCGAAAAAGCGAGCCTGTCGTTTCAGTTTATGTCGCAGGTACGTAACAAGGCCCTCGAAGCCTATCAAGAGGTTCTGCGGATGCAGGTCTGATATGCTGTTGAGATGTGCCGCTGTGTGTAATGTTACAGATTTATAACCACCATTAACGAGTTAGAGAACTGTCATGCCTGAGGGATTAAAGCGAATTATTGAGCCGTTTATGGCGTTGGCGCCGGGCAAGCGTTTGTTGATAGGCGGTGTTGTACTGGCCTGTGTGCTTGCATTTGCACTGTTGATAATTCTTGCCAATCGGACTGACTACCGCCCCTTGTTTACAAATTTGACAAGTGAAGATGCGGGTGAAATTGTCAAAAAATTGAAGGATGCAAAGACACCCTATCAAATTACCCCGGATGGTAAGGGGGTCATGGTCCCGTCGGACAAAGTGTATGAACTGCGTTTGTCACTGGCGTCGGAAGGACTGCCACAAGGGGGAGGTGTCGGTTTCGAAATTTTTGACCGAAAAAACTTCGGTATGACCGAATTCGTGCAGAAGTTGAATTATCAAAGGGCGTTACAGGGAGAGCTGGCACGTACTATCATCCAGATGAACGGAGTGGAGCAGGCCCGTGTACATCTGGTTATTCCGGAGAAAACCCTTTTCAAAGAGTCGGAAAAGCCTCCCACCGCATCGGTCGTGCTGAAAATGAAGGGCGGCAAGAGTCTGCGAGACAGTGAAGTGCAAGGTGTGGTGCATCTGGTTGCCTCATCAATTGAGGGGATGAATGCCGATAACGTCACCGTGCTTGACAGCCGTGGCAAGATTCTCAGCAAAGGTGGCGGCACTGCGACAGATGCCGGCGCAAAAGCCACCACAGCCATGCAGGAAACCCAACGTGCCTATGAGCGCAGCATGGAAGAACGACTGCAGTCGCTGCTGGACAAAGTGGTTGGTGGCGGCAAGTCGGTCGCACGTGTTTCTGCAACCTTTGACTTCAGACAGGTTGAGCGGGTTGAGGAAAAGTTTGACCCGGAAAGCATTGCCGTAAGGAGCGAACAAGTCAGTGATGAGAAGGCAGGAGTGCCGGGCGGAGCTGCTACCGGTGTACCTGGTGTGCAGACCAATCTTGGTAGAAACGCCCAAGGGGCTGCTGGAGCTGCAACTGGAGGTGGCCTAAGCAAGAATGACAAGACTATGAATTATGAGGTGAGCAGAACGACATCGCGTACCATTGAGCCGGTTGGTGCACTGGGCAAGGTCTCGGTCGCCATCCTGGTGGATGGCAAGTATGAAGAGGCTGCTCCTGCAAAGGACGGAAAGGCGGTAAAAGCAAAGTATCAGCCTCGATCACCGGAGGAACTGCAGAAGATTGAGGCCTTGGTCAAAGGAGCTGTCGGTTTTAATCAGGAACGTGGGGACCAGATCAGTATTCAGAACATTCCTTTCCAGGATGCAGGGGAGGGCGCCGGTGCAGCTGAAAGTGCCAAGTGGTGGATGAATCCATTCTTCCTGACTCTGATAAAGAACCTGCTGATAGCACTAGGTTTCATCGCACTGATGCTGTTTGTCGTCAAGCCGATGCTGAATACGCTGAGGGCGGCACGTCCGCCCAGACCTGATATTCTTGAAGCAATAGCACCTGAGGCGCAGGAGAAGATGTCTTCAAGTGAACGCGCACAGCTGGCCATGCATATGGCCGAGCAGCAGGAGTTGATGGAGAAGGCAAAAACCAACCCGTATCAGGTAGCCCAGATTCTTCAGAACTGGTTGGGTGAAAGTTCTTGATGAGAGGTGATCGCTGTTATGACTGGAGCTGACAAGGCTGCTATATTACTGCTGTATCTTGGCGCTGATGTCACTGCCAAGGTATACGAGCATATGGAAGATGAAGAGATCAAGCGGATTTCGAAGAGCATGGCCAGTCTGGGGCATGTCAGCCGTCAGACCATCGGCGAGGTGGTAGAGCAATTTAACGAAGTAATCTCGCCTGAGTCCGGTATCTTTGCCCAAGGTGACGAGTTTGTGCGTAAGGTTCTGGAAAAAGCACTTGGGCCGGCCAAGGCCCAGATGCTTATGGATGAACTGCAGGCTTCAAGTTATGGAGATCTGGTTGATATTCTCAGCGCTATGGACCCGAAAAGTATTGCCAACTTTCTCTCCCAGGAGCACCCGCAGGCCATAGCCGTTATTCTGGCAAAACTCAAATCAAAACAGACAAGTGAGATCATATCGGCTCTACCGCAGGAGTTGCAGGCTGAGGTGGTCCTCCGAATCGCCGATGTTGAACAGGTTTCTCCGGAAATTTTGCAGGAAATTGATGATGTCATGCGCCGCGAAATCAAATCCATGGGCGGTACGCAACGGTACAAGGTGGGTGGTGTTGAGAAAGTTGTTGATATGTTTAACCACTTTGATCGCAGCAAGGAAAAACAGATCCTTGAAAAACTTGACGTGCTCAGTCCGCCGCTGGCTGAAGTTATCCGTAAACATCTCTTTACCTTTGAGGATGTCTTCGCGCTGGATGACCGTTCAATTCAGGCTGTAATGCGTGAAGTTTCCAATGATACCCTGACCCTGTCGATGAAGACCTCTACCGATGAAGTCAAGAATAAGATATTCAGGAACATCTCAAGTCGAGCAGCTGATATGATCAAGGAGGACCTTGAGGTTATGGGGCCGGTACGGCTTTCGGATGTCGAGAAGGCGCAGTCCGAGATTATCAAGATTGTGCGCAAGATGGAGGAGGAAGGAAAGATTGTTCTTGGCGGTCGAGGCAGCGAAGATGTCCTCGTCTAAGATCATCAAGGCAGGTGATGGCGAACTACAAATCAACGGGTTCAGTTTTCAGAACATACAGAAAAACAGTCTGGTTACACAGGCGAAGCCGGTTGAAAAAACAGATGATTTTACGCCGATGGAACTATTTGATACGTCAGAACTTGGTGATAAACGTAAATTTATAGTTCAACCGCAAACGCCGGTAATGGAAGAACCCGAAGAACCTGCTCCCCCCCCACCGCCCGGTTCCTTTGTCACGGACGAAGATCTTCAACGCTATCAGGAAGAAAGCTATCAACGCGGTTTGCAGGACGGAAAAAATCTTGCCGAACGGGGACTCTTGAATGTCTTCAAAGGGCTGCGAACAGCAGCTGAAGACTTGCAGTTGTTGCGGGAACGGGTCCTGCGTGATTCTGAAGATGATCTGCTGGCGTTGATACTGGCTGTTGCACGTAAGGTCGTTGTCAGGGAGGTCGCCCAGGACCGCCAGATTGTCCTGAGGCTTGTCAGAGCGGCACTGCAAAACCTTAACGAGAGAGATGAGCTGACTATCAGAGTTAACCCGGATGATCACGCACTGTTGACTACGAGTCAGAATGAGGCGCTGAAAAGTGAACTGGCTGCAATCAGGTTCACACTCAAGCCCGATTCGACAGTTGAATTGGGCAGCTGCCAGATTGAAACCGAGCGAGGCACTGTTGATGCCGGTTTTGAGGCTCAATTGGAAGAGATCTACCGCCGGATGCTTGAGGAACGGACTGAAAGCGCCGTTGCAACAGAACAGGAACTATAGCCGCCTGATATGACACGAAAAGCGATACAGATGGACAGATACCTGCGTGTTGTTGAAGCGGTGAACCCGATCAGATTACACGGTAAGGTTACTCAGGTGGTTGGGCTGGTCATTGAGGGCTACTGTCCGGAAACTTCTGTGGGGGCTATTTGTGAGGTGCGGCCGAAAGACGGAGAACCAATACCGGCTGAGGTGGTTGGTTTCAAGGACAACAAGATCCTTTTAATGCCTCTGGGGGATTTGCGCGGTGTAGGACTTGATAGCCTGATATCAGTGCGACGCGACAAGGCAACTCTGAAGGTCGGGCCGGGTCTGCTTGGGCGGGTGATTGACGGCCTTGGCAATCCGATTGATGACAAAGGCTCCTTAAGCCTTGATATGGAATATCCGATTTATGCGGCGCCGGTTAATCCGATGAAGCGTCCGCCCATCAGACGTCCGCTTGATCTGGGTATCAGATCCATCAACGGGCTTTTGACCTGTGGCCAGGGGCAGCGGGTGGGAATCATGGCCGGTTCAGGTGTCGGAAAATCTACCTTGCTGGGCATGATTGCCCGTTATACCGAGGCAGATGTCAACGTGATTGCCCTGATTGGAGAACGGGGTAGAGAGCTGCGGGAATTTGTCGAAAAGGATCTTCAAGAGCAGGGATTGCACAAGTCGGTGGTGGTTGTGGCTACCTCTGATCAACCGCCGCTGGTCAGGATGCGGGGAGCCTATCTGGCCACAACTATCGCTGAATATTTTAAGGATCAGGGCAAGAAGGTGCTGTTGATGATGGACTCGGCAACCAGATTTGCCATGGCTATGCGGGAGGTAGGGCTTGCCATTGGTGAACCGCCGACAACAAAGGGCTATACCCCTTCAGTGTTTGCGGCATTACCCAAACTTCTTGAACGTACCGGAAACTTTCCTGAAGGTAGTATCACAGGGTTGTATACGGTGTTGGTTGAGGGAGATGATTTTAATGAGCCTATTTCCGATGCCATGCGCAGTATCCTTGACGGCCATATCGTGCTCTCACGGGAGCTTGCGGCCCGTAACATTTACCCGCCAATCGACATCATGGCCAGTGCAAGCCGGGTTATGGGAGATGTCACGGATGCGCGGCACCGGAAGCTGGCCGGTCAGTTCAAGGAAACCCTGGCTACTTACAGACAATCAGAAGATCTGATCAATATTGGGGCCTACAAGGCCGGCAGTAATCCGAGTATTGACCATGCCATCCGTAAGATTGATGCCATGGTTGCTTACCAGAAGCAGGCGGTTGCGGATCCGGCAACACTGGCTGATTCTGTTGCCGGTCTGCAACAGCTGTTTGAAGGCTAACAGAGGGAACTGGTGATGGCGGTCAAGAAGCAGTTTGAGATGCAACAGGTACTCAATTACCGGGCAGAACTCGAAAAAATGCGTAAGCAGGAGTTCGCTTCCGCCAAGCAAGAACTTGACGCGGCATGTGATGTGCTGGATCAGCAAAAAAAAGAAGCAGAGCAGATTGCAGAAGAGTTTTGCGGACGGCAGCAACAGATGGATTCTATTTTTGAGATGCAGCTGTATGCTGATTTTTTTGCGCGTAAGCGGGAAGAGCTTAAGGATCAGCAACAGAGGATTGAGATGCTTGACCGGGTGCTTGAAGACCGCAGGGGGGATCTGATGCAAGCAACGAAAGACAGAAAAATAATGGAACAGCTGAAAGAAAAACAGAAAGAAGCCTTTCGGCGAGAGATTGCACATAAAGAAGGGTTGCTGCTGGATGAAATTGCTACCCAGAAAAAAGGGCGGGAGTAGCCGGGTGAATAGACGTTGGATAACAATCCTTGCCATGGCGTTCTGTCTTGGAACCATTGCAACCGTTGCGTTAACTGCTTCGCAGGGAACCACGAGTGAACCGGCACGTCCAGCGCAGCCCGCGGGGGCGTCTGATGCCGTACCTGCTACCCGTGCAGCCCGTGAAGAACGAGCAATTCAAGAGGCACGGCGCCAACAGTTGGCGGAAAAAGAGGCCGCGCTTGCAGTTAAGGAAGAAGAGTTGAAGAAGCTGGCAGCTAAAATAGACGCGCAGCTCAAGACCATGGAAGCGACAAAAAAGAGCTACGAGGATATGCTCAAGGCTGAAGAGGAGCGGCGCAAGCAGCTCTATAGTGAACAAGTGAACAAGATGGTGCTGTTGTTCAAGACCTTGAAGGCCCCTCAGGCAGCTGATCTGCTGGATACTATGGAGGAGACAGAGGCCAAGTTGATACTTGATCGGCTTGACATCAAGCTTGTGGCCAAGCTGGTGCCGAACCTCAACAAGCCCAGAACAATACGCTGGGTTAATGAAAACCTGAGAAAGAGGGGAGAAAAACAGTCAACCGCTCCATAACACCTGCCGATAAGTTTGATACAGGCATTACGCCTGCAATCAAAACAGAAAGGAGGTGACACAATGGATGCAACACAGATTATGATGATCCCGGTGGCAGCTGAAACAGGTATGGCTGCCGGTGTGCAAGCCGACGGAGCAAAAAGTGCAACTGCCGACTCCTCAAATGGATTTGGTGAACTTTTAGTACAAAGTATGCTTGGACGAACAGAGCAGGAAACGACGCCGACATCTGAGACTGATTCGGAACAAGTTACAGAAGTAGCATCCCTTCAGGTCATGGGGCTCAACCTCATACTCGCCAGCCAGTTGGCAGCCTTCCAGATGAACACTCCGCCCTTGCAACAGCTTACTACCGATGTTTTGTCGATCCAGGCCGATGAGGCAGATCAGGGCGTTGCGTCGATCACTTCCGGAGTGGACGTGCCGGTAGCTTTTGGTAGCCCAACAGCGAAAGAGCTTGTTACAGAGGCTGAAGTGGAGTCTAAGACTGTGCAAACAGATCTTGATCAAGCAATAAATGTGAACAATGATCTGAAACAGGCAGATACAACGGTCGCCAAATCTGCACTTGAAATCACCAGAAATAATACATCTCTGGAAGTCGTAAATCCATCTGCTTTTGCAAAAGATGCAGCCTTGGCAGGTTTGATTAACCAAGGTGCCGGGGAATCGCAGCTACACATAATGCCGGCTGGTAAATCAGTTGGCGAGGAGCCCAGGCAGCAGATTGTGAGTTCTGTGAGTAGACAAGGCGACGACGGACAACAGCAGAGCGCAGTACCTGCAGTGAAGCAAGGCAGCGAGGAGTTGCAGCAGAGTACAGCGCCTGCAGTCAAGCAAGGCATTGTGGAGTATCAGCAAAGTACAACGACAACGATAAAACAAGAAAGTGGCAAGCTCACACATCTGGCATCACCATCGTTACAGGACACCGGAGAAATACGTAACACAGAAAATAATTTAAAAGAAGCGTTACCGGTGTCTGGAGAGAAGGTGCAGGTTAAAAACAGTACTATTCCTGAACTCCAGACCGCTGTTGAGTCACAACAGCTGCCACAAGAATTGACCGTCGGTCCGAAAAGCTCGACATCTACCGCTGTACAGCCAGTCAGATTTGCGCAAGCTACAGATGTGGTGCTGGCAGCATCTGCTACGGGTGGTCAGAACGGGCTCTCTTCCGATGCTGAACAACGTAATACCCCCACTGACATAAAGCCAATTAAATTAACATCTTCGGTAAATGAAGCTGTTCAGTCCGGAGGAGGGCCAGTTGCAGAACAGCAAGTGGTTGAACTGCATGCTCCTGAACATCAGCTGCCCCATCATCAGATGGGACAAAAGCTGGTTGCGCGATCAGAAGAAATGGCAGTAGAAACAGTAACTGCTGTTATACCTGAGCAGATTAGTCGTCAAGTAACAGAGCGTTTGACCGGTCATGAGATCAAGCAGGGCAGTGACCAGATTTCCTTCAAGCTCTCTCCTGAGAACCTTGGTAACCTGCAGCTGAACATGAGGATGGAGGATCAGCGGCTCAAACTGGAAATTGTTGCTGAAAATCGTGAAGTCAGGAATGCACTACTGCAGCAGGTGGATGATTTGAAAGAAACCCTGGCCAAACAAAACATCCGAATGGATTCATTTGATGTTACCATGAGTAATAACGGTAATCTTCCACAACAGCCCCGTGACTGGCGGCAGATGAA
>CAZOTC010000027.1:0-18537 GCA_964582605.1 uncultured Geobacter sp.
CCATCAGCTGGTTGAGCGCCTGAAGGAACGCAGGATCACGTTACATATCAGTGATGAAGCCTTGAAGCAGATTGCCAGAGCCGGTTACGATCCGGTTTACGGAGCCCGTCCCTTGAAGCGCTATCTGCAGCGAGAACTGGAAACCCGGGTAGCCCGCGCAATTATCAGCGGACAGGTGACAGAGGGAGGCACGCTCAACGTTGGGGTTAAAGATGCATGTCTGGTGCTGACAACCGGCTAATTCCGATTCCAACTCAAGGCGCTCTCTTCGTTGGCTCGTCTTCGGCTCCTCAACGTACTGCCTGTACGCCATCGTCGCCTCAATCCTCGCCGCCTTGATATCACTCTTTGATTTGGAATCGGAATAAGACAGTCGAGTTTATTACTTTGGGGGAGTGCAGTTGCACTCCCCTTTTTTGTTGGTATACTGACATAAAATCCAACATCAGGAACAGGAGATCGTCATGAACAGAATTTTTTTCATACTATTTGTTATGGTCACGAGCACACTGATCGGATTTCTGAACCCGTTGCAGATATTTGCCTGGACTTCTGTTGAACACAACACTGACCGAATGGGTAATGACTACAAGCGGATGTCAAACATCAGCGATCCCGCAACCTGCAGAGGGATGTGCGACTCCGACGCTCACTGCAGGGCATACACGTGGGTACGTCCAGGGGTGCAGGAACCGGACGGGGTATGCTACCTCAAGAATCCGGCACCCGGTGCAACCCCCAACGACTGCTGCATCTCAGGCGTGAAGCGATGAACCCCATTTTCTAAATCCAGAACAGGAGAGGATCATGAAAACAGGACAACTAATGGTGCGTTTGCTGCTCTTGTCGGCAATTCTTATCGTATTGGTTGGTCAGGGCTGGGCAGACCAGTGGAAAATCAACTTTAACGGCTATCCCGGCATTATGGAACTGAACAGCTCTGGCAACAACAGTTATTCTGGCCGGTTTAACCTGCATGGCAGCTGGGAGCAGATGCTTGATCTGCAGGTCTATCGCAATGCCATCTTCTTTCGCAGGGCCTCTGCCGACCAGAAGTATCTGGGCATTATGGACGAAGCAAGGATGCAGGGGGTTTTTACCCAGCATGGATCAGGCAGATATCCTTGGACAGCAGAACGTTCAGAATCCGCTGGCGTAGATCCAGTGGTTATACCTGTGCCCGGGCATCACGCTCAAACAGGAATACAAGCAGTGTCAGCCAACCTGGCTCTGAAAAAACAGGCCAGGCAATCCAGCATAGGGTACGGCGGTACAGCAGATCGTGCTGTTGACGGGAATCGGGATGGCAACTATTGGGCAAACAGTGTCACCCATACCGGTAATGCACCTAATGAATGGTGGGAAGTAGACCTGGGTGGTGAAAAACAGATCAGCCAGATCAAGCTCTGGAACAGAACCGACTGCTGCAGTGAACGGCTCTCCAATTTTTATGTCATGCTTTCGGCACGTCCATTCTCAAGCAACAACCTTCAGCAGGCCTTGAATGATCCTTCTGTCTGGAAACAGCATATTACTGGTCCAGCAGGTAGAGAAACAACCCTGCCGGTTGGTTCAAGCGGTCGTTATGTAAGGGTCCAGCTTGCAGGCCAAAACTGGCTGTCACTGGCAGAGGTTGAGGTGCTGGGCAGTGACAGCGAAACCGGTTCTCCGGTACTCCCCCCTGTCGAGAACGGCTCCGGCATTCCGGTCACCATTTTCTGGCACATGGCTGATGATGCCGATGTCTACCTGAACGGCAAGCCGTTGCGCAACTACTCCCCCTCCTTCAAAACCAGACCTGATGAGGCCCCGAAACCGGCTTTTTCCGTTCGGGCAACCCTCAGCAATGGTGATAATTTCACGGTAGGCGGACGGAGAGGTGGCAGTTACGGCCTGATGCTTATAGCAGTGGATGACAACGGCAGGATTGTATTTAAGACCGATCGCAACTCCTGGGCTGTCTATGAGCCTGGTGAGCGTGTTGACTGGTTCGAACCATCGGTTGCGCACGCCTCAAACAAGCGGGCGATAACCGTACAACCTGACCCCTGGTATCCACAGAAAGAATTAAACGCAAAGTACAATAATGCTGCCCTGTCAATATGGAGCGAGCCTGACAAACGTTTTGCCTACCTGCTCGGGATTGTGAAACTGGATGCACACTCTCCCGGCCTCTTCGACCCTGCCGGAACCTGGCGGCATTCTCCAGAGGCAACCTGGGTAATCATCCGTAAACCTGATGGCAGCTATCATGCACAGGAATACGGGCTTGGTAACGCATCAGGGCCGGCTTACTTTACCCAGTCAGGTAATTTCAGAATCGACTATGTTACGAGGGATGGTGTCGTAACAGGCTTTTATGAGGTAACCTTTGCTATTGACGGTCGTACGGCAACCGGCAGGGTACAGGAACTGACCGGCCCGCGTCGAAGCGGTACGACCAATTGGACACGCATCAAGTGAGACCGTACTGAGAGGGCCATGCAAATAGGCCCGCTACCGCAACGGTTTTATTCATTCGTTTGTCGAGAATGGAGGCATTAGGAGGAACCCATGAACTGTCTGTTACTTGGCATTAAAAGATTCCTGACAATGGTGCCACTATTAGTTACTCTGGTATTCATTCTTGCCACAACCCTGTCAGCTGCGCAGGAAGTGATTGTTTTCAAACTGGAGAGCCTGGGAGCCGTCTATAACCATCCTCCGAAAAAAACCGTCTTCAGTATATCCAAGCCGACTCATATCACAAAGATCTGGACCTATCACTGGAACAATGGGCAGGGGTCCATGCCAGGCAGTATCGGTCTGCGCAATGTAAAGACCGGACAGTTACTGGGTAAGTGGAGTGCAGTGGGAACCCGGCATCTGTTCAACGTAAGTCCAGGTTCTGTATGGCCTTCAAAGGGAGATGGGCCTCCCTGGCTCTACTGGGCCGTACAGCCACTGATTGATCTGCAGCCAGGCACCTATGAAGTGCTGGATTCTGACCCTATGACTTGGTCTACCAACGCAGAGATGGGGCACCGTGGTGTTGCCTGGGTATATGGCAGTTCTCCAGAAAAACAGCAGGTTAAAGGTAGCAGTGATCGTCTTAAAGCGTTCATTCTTGACGATGATAGCGGTCCGGGCGCTGATTCATCCTCAGCTCGTACTGCCGATAAACTTGTTATAGCCGGTAACCGCCCCCCTCAGGCTCCGCCGAAGCGCTATGAACCACCGACACGTTACGAGCCCCCTGTGACACCGCCATCTCCTCCAAAGCCTCACCCGCCTCTCCCGTCTGCAACAGGCTGCTCGAACAGCAGCGCCATAGCGCTGGTATTCGAGCATGACCAGAAGAATCGACTTACTCATGTGAATATCCATGACAGCGATGCAACCCTGCTCGTCACCATTAACGGACAATCAGCACAACGTCTGTCGGCGAAGATCACTCCAACTGCTGAATTTGCGAGCCGCAAAATCGGCACTATCACCACCTCAGGCAACAAGATTTTCTACAAAAACTCAGGTGATGCCTTTGAAGGTACACTTGAGGTACGCAGCCTGGATAATCCAACCATCTGTCGCAGTTTCCCCTTTACACTACATGTCGGCTGCGTACAGGCAGGCACCCTGGTAACCATGGCTAACGGCAGTCGTAAGCCGATAGAACAGATCAAGCCGGGTGAGACCATCCAGGCGTACGACACGAAACAAAATAGACTGACCCTGGCTACCGTTGAAAAAGCTCTGGTACATACTGACCTCACCTACCTGCTGCATGAGATTAAGGCTGATGGAGGAGAGTCGTTGCTGGCTACCGGAAATCACCCTGTTCTTACTAAAACCTGGGGGTGGAAAAATGTTGATCAGTTACGCCCGGGAGATATTATTTACCAGTACATTCCGGAGAGTGGATCAGTCCAGGAATTACCACTGCTTGCCATTATCAGGGACAAGAGCGAGAAAGGTGTGGTCTATAACCTGAAAACCAGTCGTGGCAACTATTTTGCCAACGACATTCTGGTACATAATAAATGTCTGCAAAAGGGTAGCCGTATATCGACACCGTTTGGTAAAAAGGCTATTGAAACTCTGCAACCGGGAGATTTCGTGATTGGTGAGCTTGACGGGGTACGGCAGCCAGTTCGAGTAACCAACATTTACAATAAACAGACAGTATTAAAGAGTCTTCCGGGCAAACGGCTTGCTACCGATCTGGTAGCAACCATTAATCATCAACTGTACACAAATGGCAGGTTGATTAAGGTTGCTGATCATGATGCACCTAAGATTAATGTACTGGGAACGGTATATGACCTTAAAACCGAATCAGGCAACTATCTGGCCGGAGATATTTTGCTGGAAGCAGCCCAATAACTGCTAACGCATTAATGACCTCATAAATGTTTCAGGATTGCGACAATATTCATTCAATGCAGGCATGGTCATTGAGCTGAAGCTGCTGCGTCCATCATCAGACATGCTGTTTCTTATCTCCAAGTGCAAATGGGGCGGCGACCGGTAACGGGCCCGCCTCATTTCTGCCTGCGTAAAAATACGTCCAAGTTCAGTTGTTTCATCAACTTGCTGCCCTACACGAACCTTAATATCTTCGATATGTACATAGGCTGAATAGATACTACTGCCATCTCCCAGAACATGCTGCACGGCAATTGCACGATTTGGAAAGATCCAATAGTCCCGAACAACAACGCCTGGACCAATTGCAAACACTTTTTCCCCAAAGCTCCCTTGCAGATCTATACCTGCATGTCGATGCCCTTTTTTGGGGGTTATACGATATACGCCAAAACGACTAAAAATCCTTTTCTGAAGGTTGACATACCGTTCCCGTCCTGGCTCTTTGAAAGGGCTATATATCTGGGTGAGTAATGACTGCACTGGATAATTTCCATCTTGATTCTGATGTTCTCCAGCTTGGCAACAGAAAATACCGGCAATCAAAGCCACCAGCAGTACCAGTAGTGCTGAACAGACCTTCATGGTGTCTTGCCTCCTTTTCCAGGATTCATCCGCTGCCTGGTCTGTACAGAACAGCAGAATTGTCACAGGCCAACAACGTGTTATAATTATGTCCGCAGCAGCTGTATGAAATTTTCAAACAGAATGGAGTAATGGCAATGAAAACGCCACTGATTAGCCTGATTATTGCTCTTTTGGTAATACCCTCGATTGTTGCAGCTCATGAACCTAACCTAGACAATCCCGAACTGGCGCCGGTTAAGAGCTTTCTTGAGCAGAAAAAGCTGTTATTGACAACGTCAGCTGCAGATGCTCAAAAAACAGGGTACATCCTGGCGCTGGGAAGCGGCAAAGGTTCCAGATTAGCTGCTCAACGTGCTGCAACCGTGGTTGCTCAACGAAATATTGCTGCAATCATGGCTGATATGCCAGGCAAAAAGAAAAAACCGACCAAGCAGGTAACTCAGTCGTCCAGGCAGACCCAGACCGCTGTATCCGGTAAAGTTAAAGGTGCTGTCACGATCTTCAAACAGTATGACACGTCACAACAAACCATGTACCTTGTGATGCGTAAGGAGATTCCATAATCCCCAGACACCTGCACTGATGAAATAAAAAGGGAAACCCGGTAGGGTTTCCCTTTTTAAAGCATCAGGTATGACAAATCAGGTTGTCAGCCAAGAAAGGTGCTGCAGCTTCGGGCTCGATTCTGCAGGATGGTTGAATCTACCAGCTCTCCACAACAGCTGCATTTCCACGCATCAAAGGAACGGACAAAATCATAATACTTTTCTGCGAACATACGGCCTTGGCAACGCGGACATTTCATGGCAACCCCTCCTGAAAGAATAGGTAACAGAACAACATATTTTTTAGCTATACAGCATGTGTGCCAAGACCGTTTGCCCCCAGTTGCCGACTATGTCACTAATCTCTTTTTTTTTGTTGTATCGGGATGTTGAAATAATGTGACAATCTCTTTATTTTTTTTTCGCCGACTCCTTCAACCAGCAAAAGCTCTTCAAGCGCAACAAAATCGCCATTAATTTGACGATACTGTATGATTTTACCTGCCAGAGCAGGTCCAATTCCTGGCAGCAGTTCCAGATCAGCCTCAGTCATCCGGTTAATATCAAGTGGAATTCCCAGGGTAAGGCAGTGACTGGGTCTGATCGGTCTAACCGTTAAGAACGGCTTGTTAGCGACTCCAGAGCACACAATTCGTAGTTCATTTCCCGGTTGCAGGCGGTCTAATGACTGCATCCAGGACTGATCAGCAGACCCATCACATAGCGGCTTCGACATTTGCATGACACCAATCGTCATTTTTTTGTCGTCAGCTTCGTAAACTCCGGGATACGTAACATCACCAGTAATTTGGATCATTTTTCCGGCAGGGATGGATGACGAAAGGGCCGTCTGACCGGATGATTCTGCGGTCGGACGGCCCTTCAGGTAAAGGACAAACATCATCAGTACTGCCACAACGATCATGGCAAGCTTTTGTGTATACAAGCAGCTACACCGTCTCCTCATGATGCAGCTTGTAATCAATGCCATCAATCAACGCCTGGTAGGAGGCGTCAATGATATTGTCAGAGACACCGACAGTACCCCAGCGACCAGATTTGTCCCCCAGTTCAATCAGCACACGGATGGCAGAGGCTGTCCCCTGTCCGGCCGGCAGCACCCGCACCTTATAATCATGCAGTTTGACCTCTTTCAGCTTGGGGTAGAACTTTTCAAGGGCTTTACGCAGGGCATTGTCCAGAGCATTGACAGGACCATGGCCTTCTGCAGCAGTATGCTCAATCTTGCCACCCACCTTGATCATGACCGTAGCCTCGGAGGTTGGCTTCTGATCATCGGTCCGCTTCTCATCAATAACCCTGAAACCCATGATCTGGAAGAATTTTTTATGGGTGCCCAGAGCCTTTTTCATCATCAGTTCAAAAGAAGCCTCAGCCCCTTCAAACTGGAAGCCGCGGTTTTCCATATCCTTGATCTCTTCAAGAATCTCCTGGGTAACCGGATCCTTGCTGTCAAGATTGATATGAAACTCTTCTGCTTTGGCCAGAATGTTGGATTTCCCTGACAGATCGGATACCAGTACTCTGGTAGAGTTACCCACCAGTTCAGGTCGGATATGCTCGTATGTTTCAGGGTGCCGCTGGATGGCGCTGACGTGCACGCCACCCTTGTGTGCAAAGGCAGACTTGCCCACGTAAGCCTGATGTTTGTGCGGGGAGAGGTTTGCCAGTTCGTAAACAAAATTGGCTGCTTCACGCAGATGGCGCAGCTGTTCATCAGAAATGCACTCTTTCTTCATCTTCAATTTGATGGCAGGAATGATTGAGCAGAGATTGGCATTACCACACCGCTCACCGAACCCGTTAATGGTGCCCTGAACCTGTACGATTCCCTGCTCAACAGCGACAATCGAGTTGGCCACCGCACACTCGCCATCATTATGGGTATGGATTCCCAGCGGAATCTTGATCTGTTTCTTGAGTTTGGAGATAATTTCGGCAACTTCATACGGCATGGTTCCACCGTTCGTGTCACAGAGGATGATACAGTCGACCTTGGCATCCTGGGCTGCCAGCAGGGTTTTGACGGCATACTCGGGATTGGCTTTGTAACCGTCAAAAAAATGCTCGGCATCGTAAAACACCTCGCCGACATTCTGTTTCAGGAAGACCAGCGAGTCATTGATCAGCTCAAGATTTTCCTCAAGCGATATCCGCAGGGCCTCACGTACATGAAAATCCCAAGTCTTGCCAAAGATGGTAATAACATCAGGCTCGGCAGCAATCAGGGTTTTGATGTTATGGTCCTTGTCCGGCGTTGTCTTTGCACGGCGGGTTGACCCAAAGGCAGCAATCTTTGCCTGATGCAGTTTCTCTTTTTTTATATCCTTGAAAAACGAGACATCCTTGGGGTTGCTGCCAGGCCAGCCGCCTTCAATATAGTGGACTCCCAGCTCGTCCAGCTTGTGGGCAATCCGGATCTTGTCCTCAACCAGAAACGAAATATCCTCAGCCTGCGTACCATCACGCAATGTTGTATCGTACAGTTTTACCAGACTCATCAGTCAGCCACTCCTTTCATGAAATCAACTTTTATAACGATGTTAGAGGAGCATCAATACCCCTGAAGACCAGCGGTGTCAAGCATCTAAATCCGGTTCAGGCGCGACAGCATCTGAATCATATTCCTGACCAGAAACGGGTTGAACTCGGTACCAGCCCCTTGCACCAATACATTAGCAATCACCTTGGGCTCCCGCGGTTCCTGGTACGGGCGACGGGTACGCATTGCATCAAAACAGTCGGCAATCGCAGTCATCTGACTGACCAGTGATTGTTTCCATCCGGCCGGCACAAGCGGATAACCGGACTGATCAAAACGCATGTGGTGTTCAAAAGCTGCAATCGATGCCAGACGAGGTACCCCCACTGCCTCCATCAGATAACGAGCGCCAAGTACCGGGTGTCCCTTCATAATCTCAAACTCTTGATTTGTCAGACGTTCCGGTTTGGTCAGAATCTCTTCAGGGACAAACATTTTGCCCACATCATGCAGCATTGCAGCAATACCGATATCATTCAGCACCTGGCCACTGATACCAAGTGATCTGGCCTGTGCCAGGGTCAGGATGCAGACGTTGGCCGCATGGGTAAAGGTATATTCGTCCTGTTCCCGCAAGGCAGCCAGCACAAGCAAGGCTTCACCTTCCCGCTTGAATGCCTCTACCAGATCACTGACGATCGCAGCGATACCGCTTGGCTTCAACCGTTCCTTGCGTTTGATCGCTTCATAGATTTCATTAAGCCGGGCCAGCTCCAGAGCGGGGATATCCTTGAGACTCACACTCCCCGAACCGCCACTGCCTGCCCCGTCCCCGGAAACAGTCGAGCCGCCCGCCCCAAGGCTGCCGGCTTCATCACCCTGATCCGGCATCTCAACTTTACCAAGCCTGATATGTTCGGTTGACCCTGTCTCTGCCGGATCTGATTGACGGGACAGCACAGCGATCAATGTGTCAACTTCACTGCGCGGCACACCGGCAAGGAATCTCAAATGGCCTATCCGATGTTCCTGCAGCACCTGTACAAACCGGTCAAGAACCAGAGAAAAAGGTTGTGGTTCACCATCAATCACCAGTTCGCCGTCAACAGCAAGCAGTGCAATATCCGGGCGTACCGACAGGGCACGGGTCAGGCCGGCATGGGCTGTTTCAGACAGCCGATGTACCTGGGGATGATTGAGTGTGTACAACGCAGCAGCGGCAGCAGCTGAAAGCAGATGTCGGATACATTCATGTATTTCATGCGTTACGGAGGTGCTATTCATGACGCTTTGCTCCGTAGGGTTTTCAGTGATTCTGCAGCCTGTTGCGCCACCTCGTCACTGCCGTTGGCTAGCCGTTCAAGCAGTGGTATTACTGCTGAAGCCGGATAGCGCTCCATGGATCTGATTATTTCCAGCTTGAGCCGATTCAGGGCCTTGAAGGCCAACAGACTCCTGGCCGCCAACACCTTGGCCAGCTCAGGCAGCAAATCCACCCTGGCTATTTCAGCCAGAGCATGAACCGCTGCCGACTTCAATTCAGATTCAACCGCACTGTATCCACCCGTTGTCACCAGTGTTAACAGTTTACGTGCGGCATCCGGTGGACTGTTACGGTCAATCAGGTTGATGGCGATCAATTGGGTTTCACGATCAGGCGAATCAAGATCACGCAGAATCTGGCGCTGTGCCACCGGGTCGTTAATCATAAGCAGCGATTTGAGCGCTTCTATCCGAACCTTGCTATTGGTATGACGCAGAAGCGGACGGAGCTGGTCACCATCCTGGGCCGGATCAATTGCACGCAGCATGATAATGATATTACGCAGGACATACCAGCGGGTGTCAGATAATCGTGTCAACAGACAGGGGCGCGCCGCAGTGCCGAACGACTGCACTCGATCCATCATAAAACGGCGCAGCGACATATTTTCTTCTTCTGCCATACGGTCTAACAGCGGATCGATAAAGCCCCTGCCCAACACCTGAATCAACAGGGTAACCTGATCGTACTTGGGCTTACCCCAGATGGTAAGGCCGCTCAGGATCTCATCCATAAACTCACGGCGGCAGAAGGCATCCCGCATAACGAGCCGTAACGCCTGGGGCAGCCGCGGGTCAGCAGCCTGATTCAGAATTTTAAGCACCTGGCCATAATCACCCAGCTCAAGAAACTGTCCACACAAATCTGCCAGATTACCAATCAACTCCTGTGCATTCTCACCGGTTGGATCAGCAAACACCAGCTGAAGAATGATCTCACTGCCGCGGTTGTCAACAAATTGAGGGGTCAGGGTCGTCAAAAGTCTTGTCAGTATCTCGTCAGACGGCTGCTCAGACTCGTCCTTAGCAAGGGTGTCCAGCAAGCCCTGCATATAGTCGTCAGGCATGTACGCTTCTTGTTGGTGCTCCTGTAAAAGGGTCTGCATCTTGTCACGAATCTCATCATCAGACGCATTGCTTTCATAGGAGTCAACCAGATGAGGCAACAACTTTTTCAGGATTTCCTGTAAAAGGAGCGGCGCTGAAGCATATTCCTCAGCAGAGGCATAGGTTTCCTGAAGAACAGCAGACCCCAGATAACGGAATAGCTCTTCAGAAACAGATGCATCATCAGGTGCAACTTCACAGAAACCGTTCAGGATCTGACGACGCAGGAGCGGATCCAGTGAGCAGATAAAGGCTGCCAGATCAGCCTTGACAGTCGGAGCCTCATCTGTGGTCAGGTCGGACCAGTCAGACAGGTCTGATCTGCCATTTCCCTGACCAATCGCCGTATTTCCGGTAGAGCCGCCATCACCTGCACCATCACCTGCACCTTTACCACTACCACTCGCAGCATCTGTCAGAATCTGTTGTATTACAGCGGCTGCGTTGCGCAGCGTGCTGCTGGAGAGCCCGCTACCAACCCCCATTCGCCGTGCGAAGTGGGCATTCAGGGCAGCGGCAAGTACTTCAGGCCTGACATCACCCGCAAGATCGGTACTGGAAAGTCCCACATCCCCTTGTACCAGCAGCTGTATAAACTGCTCCCATAGTGAACCGGGGGCATCTTCAGGATTGTTATCCTGCAGATGTTCCTCTTCGGTCCCGCTAAACCGATCGTAACGGATGCCGCGCACCGCCAGTGCTGTAATTCCGGCCTCACTCCAGAGCTGTTCAATCCCCCCACGGGCAAAGATCTCCTCACGTTTGAGTGATAAAATCCCCAAAAGCGCCACGAGCTCTTCATACACAGGGGGCTGATAGACGATTAATGCGCCAATACCTCGCTCAAAACAAACCGCTGCTATCGATCTGCAGATTTGGTTGTTTTTTTCAACAAACTCATTACCCAATAGCAGGCCGTCCCGGGTTATGCCAAGCTGTACAACGCCGCCACCCTCAAACAACTGGCGAAACGATTCAACAAGCTTACGGATTGAAGACTCAACCAGAGGATGCCCGGAAGGATAGGCACCGAAATTGCGGCGGGCAATATTCAGATCGCCAGAAACAACAGCTATGGCCCTGGCCCTGAGTTGGGGGGAGGCAAGATCACTTAAAATCGAATCGAGCACAAAATTTCCTGTTGGTAGAATGGTTTGACTATAGCGTACAAATTCGGTAATTCAAGAGTAAACTGTTTCTATACCATTGCGAGGTGAGCCATGAAAGCCAGACGACAGGCCGGAATCCTGCTGCACCCGACGTCTCTTCCCGGACCAGGCGGTATCGGCACGTTCGGCAATGCTCTGGTCGGTTTCCTTGATTTTCTGGCAACAGCCGGATTCTCGCTTTGGCAGGTTCTACCGCTTACACCGCCGGCTGCCGGCAACTCTCCCTACTCTGCCTACTCTGCCTTTGCAGGCAATCATTTGATGATTGACCTGCAGCAACTGGCAGGTGAAGGTGACCTGCCGAACCGGGACCTTGAACAGACATTCCCCTTGAACCGGGTTGATTTTGAGCAGGTTATTCCCTGGAAAGAGACATTGCTGCAGCAAGCTGCCGGTAATTTTTTCAGTCAGGGACAGACACCACGCCTTGAGGAGTTCTGGCACTTTTGTGACACCACCTTCTGGCTGCATGATTACGCCCTGTTTCGCGCACTGAAAAACCATTACAAAGATAAACCCTGGCACCGCTGGCCCCGGGAGATAGCCCGGAGACAACCGGCTGCGATTCAGCAGGCCTCAATCAAACTGGGGCCGGCAATAGGCGTGCAAAAATATCAGCAATGGCAATTTTTTCGCCAATGGCACCTGGCAAAAAAAGCTGCGGAAGAACGCGGCATTGAGATTATTGGCGATCTGCCGATCTTTGTAGCCCATGATTCTGCTGATGTCTGGTGCAATCAGCATCTGTTTCTGCTGGACAACACCGGCAGGCCGCTTGTTGTTGCCGGTGTGCCGCCTGATTATTTCAGTGCAACCGGGCAGCTCTGGGGCAACCCGCTCTACAACTGGGAGGTGATGGCACAACAGGGCTACAGCTGGTGGATCGCCCGTTTCCGTCAGATGCTGGAACTGTTTGATCAGGTGCGGATTGACCACTTCCGGGGCTTTGAGGCAGCCTGGCATGTGCCTGCCACAGCCAAGACAGCGGTTGGCGGCACATGGGTACCGGGGCCGGGTGCTCACTTCTTTGATGCAATCCGCGCTACTCTTGGCAGACTGCCGTTCATTGCCGAAGACTTGGGAGTGATTACCCCTCCTGTAGAGGCGTTGCGTGATCAGTACGGCCTGCCCGGCATGAAGATCATGCAATTTGCCTTTGATTCCGATGCTGCCAACCCCTATCTGCCTCACAACCATCTGCCCAACTGTGTTGTCTATACCGGTACCCATGACAACGATACCAGCCAAGGCTGGTTTGATACCTTGACACCACACGTCAGAAAACAGATGTATGACTATCTGGGACTGCCCGGCGCCAATCCTGTGTACGACATCATCCGCACTACCCTGATGTCTGTTGCAAGAACAGCTGTCATCCCGATGCAGGACCTGCTGGAACTGCCCACCGAGGCACGCATGAACAAACCGGGGGTTGCGCTGGGCAACTGGAGCTGGAGATACCGGCAAGGACAGCTACCGGAGGGATTGGCCGACCGGTATGCTGAACTGTTGAAACGTTATGGCAGGTGTTGAGGCTTATGGCCCTGTGTTGCTTGAAGTTCTTCAAGCAGCCGCTTCAACTCCATGACCTCATTCGGCCCAAGCTGTTTGTCCTGATACACTGCTGCTGCATAGACAGAGGCAAACTGCTGCACTCTCATATCGTTGCTGGCAGCCGCAATCTCAAACAGGCCTTTGTTCTCTGTCTCAAAGCCCGGCCCGAACCTCTTTTTCAACACCTGCCTGAAACGTTTGAGCAGACGCGCCTCCTGACTGCCATATACCCATACAGAGAAAAACCTTAGTGATATTAAAATTATAACAATACCGCACACTGTTATCAGCAGCGCAATCCAATGCGTTTTTACCGCCTGTTCCATACTCTGCAGCTTTTGTCCTGCCTCACGCAAATGAACGGTCTGACGATCAAAATCATAGGTTACTACGGCCCGGTTCCAGCGGTAATCAAGGGCATCAGCCAGCAGTTGCAGACGCATGGCAATGGTAAGTTTTCCGGACTGATCCCATACGGTAGCGGCATTTACGGCAAAGCGGCTTGGGTCAACTCTCAGCCAGCCCTTGCCTTCAATATAGGCTTCAACCCAGACATGGGCCATGTCCTGGCGGACCAGATAGTAGCCTCCTACCTCGTTGTAAGTCCCCCCCAAATATCCGCCCACCAGCCTGGCAGGAACCCCTGCAGCACGTAACAGGATAGCCAGCGATGAAGCAAAGAATTCACAATGACCTTGCCGGGAAACAAAAAGAAATTGATGGATCGCATCCTTGCCGGTTGGCAGATCTTTGCTGCTGTAGCGATACCCCCCATTTAAAAAATGCCGTTCAGCCAGTTCAAGTCGTTCCTGATCAGTCCGCCCCGCATCTCTGATCTGTTTCGCAAGCTGTCTGGTCCGGTCTGAAATTTCATCTGGTACACTCAGATAGAAATCACGGTTGATCGATTTGACAGTACGAAGCAGGCCCTCTGTGGCTGATTTGGACTGATAGCTCATCCGTCTGCCCAGTCCGCGCGGATATTCATAGACACCGTCCGGTGACATGCGCACCCAGGGCAGGGACAGTTCCCTGGCAGCATCAAGACTGATCAGAATACGTGAAGAAGAAGGCTCCGGATAGATGATCTGGGTAACAAATTCTCCGTCAGGCACACTGGTTTCATGCGGTACTGCAGGATTGCGACTCCAGCTGGTGCCGCCAATCTGATTAAATACAGTTCCACGCCAATAGGGGGGCTGGGATTGTTTCGGCATCTCTGCCCTGAATACCGGCACTCCGGTTTCGGCAAGGGCCGGCACTGCGCCGGGCTCAACCTTGTCGCTCATACCAACGACAGCGGAGACCGGAGGCGTGAGAAACGTCCAGAGCGGAAATGCGGTACGTGGCAAAACCGGAAACAGCAGCGCCATGGCAGGCAGGGTGAGAAGCGTCATCACCACGGCGGCCAGAAGCGCCCTGACCAGTTCCTTACGGGAAAATACCAGACTGTTATCCACGGCGTGAAAGGTAAGCAGTACCAATGAAACCGGAATAAGCAGAAGCATCAGCGCCAACCAGACTAGAAACGCGGGGTTCAGATCAAAAAGAGAACGGGACGCAAGACAGAACAGGGCCAGCAGATTGATCTGCATCAGGTTGCGGATGTTCTTTTCTCCGCACAGCCGGGCAGCAAGCATTATGGCAAGCACACTGACCACAGGCTGCACCGGATTGCTGCGACTGTACTGGGTCAGGTACCAGATGAAGACCGGCACCAGAGCCAGGTTCAGGTGTCGGTTTTTCAGATACCGCCATCCCCGTAACAGCTGCAAACTACCGGTTACCAGTCCTGCAATAATTATCAGACGAGGAATATTTTCAAGCCAGGCCCAAAGGGGGATAAAACCGGTCAGGGCAATAGCAAAGGAGATAATAGTGACGATACGGCTAGACGTGACCATACAATGCCAGTTCTGTCAGCAATAGTGCGCACTGACGGCGACCACTAGCAGGCGGAATGGTCTGGTCTCCCAGCACCATTCCCACCGGTTGCACCATGACCCGTTGCCTGACAAGCCATGCAGCGTGGGAAATCTGCTCTTCACTATCAGCTCCGGCAAGGCTTTCCGGCCTGATTACGAGTGGAGGCGCTAACTGGCTGCCGAACTCTTTTACCAGCAGTTCTTCGCTTCTGGCCGAGAGCTTCCAGTGAACTGAACGTAGCGGCTCATTTCCCGAGTAGCCCCTGATGCTCTCAAGTTCACCATCATGCCCTCTGATTTTTCTGGCAACAAAACCGGTACGTTCGCTTCCATCCTGACCTTCTGAAAAATTCAGAGGCAGAAGACGAGGATAGACCATATAGAGAGTATTCAGCTGAAAGTTCCAGTAGCGGGTGAAAAAATTAACCGGAAACGGTGAACTGACTCTGATTTCACCGACTCGGTTTCTACCGCGTTGATGAAATATCAGATTAATGGTTGTTTCAAAGGTCTCTCCGGCATTAATGAACGGAACCATGACCGTATGGTTATGGGTGGATGTAAGTTGCAGAAGGAACGAAGGAATCTGTTTCTTGGTATTACGCAGCAGGACTCTGAAGGCGGCGGGGCTGTCGGCAAACAGTTCATCCGGCGGCAGCAGTTCGGGGATGATTCCCTTGATATTGGTCATCCCGGCATAACCGGTAATTGCCATAAATCCGAGCAGCGCAGCAACCATCAGAAAAAGCAGGTTATTGCCGGTGTTTACTGCAGCAAACCCCAGCAATAGTGTAATAGCAATATAGACGGCGCCTGCTTTGCTGATCTTCAGGCCAAAGGAAGTGGTATGCCGGTGATGATCTCCCGTAGCAGTCCTCCCCTGTCAATCGCCTGTCCTGCCCTGACAACCAGCCGGTGGGCACAGACAGCAACGACAATACTCTTTACATCTTCAGGCGCGACATACCCACGACCGGCAAGAAATGCTGCTGCGCGAGCAGCCTGGGCCAGACTGATGGCGGCTCTGGTTGACAGACCGATCTGAATCATGGGATGGCTGCGGGTAGCCCTGACCAGCGCATGAATATATCCGACCACTTTATCGGACAGATAGACCTCCTGCTCAACCGTTCTGCGGGCTGCAAGGATTTCACTGATGGACACCATCGGCATAATACCGGTTATCCGTTCCCTGATCCCCCCGCTTGAGATGATCGCACGCTCCAGATGTTCCGGCGGATACCCGATGCCGGTACAGATCAGAAAACGGTCCAGTTGTGATTCTGGTAAGAGAAAGGTGCCGCTTTGATCAGAGGGGTTCTGGGTGGCGAAGACCATGAACGGGTCAGGAAGCTGATGTGTGATCCCTTCAACCGTAACCCGGCGTTCCTCCATTGCCTCCAGCATAGCACTCTGGGTACGAGGCATGGCACGGTTGATCTCGTCCAGCAGTACGATATTATGGAACACCGGGCCAGGAATAAAATTAAAATGACCGGTTTCCCGGTTGAACACCGAAAGACCGGTAATATCGGCAGGGAGCAGATCACTGGTACACTGCACCCTGCCAAAGGAAAGGCCGGTAATACCTGCCAGGGCAAGGGCAATGGTTGTCTTGCCCAGCCCCGGCAGATCTTCGATCAGGATGTGCCCACCGGCAAGCATGGCAATCATGCTTAACCGTACGACCTCATCCTTGCCCTGTAGATGGTTACTGCACAGCGTATCAATCAGGGTGGTAACAGGTTTGACAGTGTGGGAACTATCCACGCTTACCTCTCTGCCAGCAGCAGGTAATGACTTCATTGATGGTAGAGATTACCTTATTGCGGCATCAGATGGTAGTAATTGTTAATGTCAAACTTGAATATTCCACTATCCAGGCTATACTTTCAGCGGAACGATTAATAACAACACAATCCGAAGGCTCAACTTCAAAGACTGGGTATCATGGACCAATTCTTCAATACCCCAACTATCGACAAACAGACCCGTTCAATTGAGGGGAGTCTCAGTCTGATGCCGCTTTCCGACCTGATCCAGTGGATTGAAGGGGCCCAGAAGTCCGGCACACTGGTCGCAACCCACGAAGGCTGCACCAGTAGTTTCTTCTTTCAGAATGGCAGACTGATCTTTGTCTGGAGCGACCAGAACGGTCAGATGTTGTTTGAAGCGCTGCAGCGGAAATTCGGCCTTTCAATTGAGCGGATTCAAGAAGCACTGCAGCAATCAGAACAGCTTGAGATCTCGTTTGTGGGGTTGTTGTCGAGTGAAGAGGGTATTCCGCTGGACCGTCTGGGAGAGTTGATCACAACGCTGGCCGAAAATGCCCTGACCACCTCCCTGACCTGGCGTTCAGGCCAGTTTCGTTTCAATGACTTTCTTCCTGCAGCGGTTCTTTGCAGTCCGGTAAACATCAAACCCACGAAAGTCCTGCTTAACTCTGCTGTACAGATTGATGAATCCAGGCAGTACGAACCATCCAGCCTTGACCCGCTGATTGATGAAATCAGTGACCAGATTATGCAAGGTACCATTGATATCCCGCCGCTCCCAGCCGACATGCAGCTTTTGATGGAAAAAATCAATGATCAGAACCTGACCATCGACCAAATTATCGAATGCCTGCAGGATCCGCTGCTGGTTTCAAAAGTGCTGAGAATTTGCAACTCACCATTTTACGGACGTCGAGGCAAGGTGGACAGCTTGCGCGACGCAGTTGTCTATATGGGACTAAAGTCATTAATGAGTATCGTAACCGTGAACGCACTCAACGGGTTTTCACCGCAGCATATTGAAAAGGTTGAGCAGATACTGCATCACTCAATGATGGTGGGGATGATTGCCAAACAGCTTGCCAGGGATATGGGGGGAAACCATGATCAGGCCTTTGTCTGTGGCCTGTTGCATGATCTGGGGTGGATCGTCATGCTTGAGATGTTATCAAAGTATGATATTGACGATGTAAAACGGGATCAGCTGATACGCACGCATCACGAGGCCCTGGGGGCACTGGTAGCTGAAAAATGGAATCTCCCTGAAGAGATACAAACAGCCATCCGGTATCACCACTCACCTGATATGGCCCGAAACCATCAAAATCTGGTTCAGATTATCCATCTCTCAAATCTGCTCTCAAAAAATGAGGCACCGCTTCCGGAAGATGTCACTGCAGCACTTGCAAAGCAGTCTAGCGAATGGGCTGTGCCGTTTGCCGACCATCTCGAAGAACTGGACCGGGAGATTGACAGCATTCTTTCAAACCGCTGAACGGCCACGCCTCAACCGTAAATAGACTCAACGGTCAGCTTGACCTGTTCAACCATTTCAGGCAATGCCTTACGGAACTCATCTAGCCGAGTAACTCCAAGCAGCCCCAACTGCCGCTCGATATCATGCATGTTCAGAACATATACCTG
>CAZOTC010000028.1:0-18419 GCA_964582605.1 uncultured Geobacter sp.
GTTCAATCATGGTACACGTTCTCCTTCCCGTGGATATCGGTTCAGTGGTGTGCTGCCTTAGGCTTGGCAGGCACCTTGGGGGCGTATTTGCCTGATTTGAAGAGTGCGTCGCCGCCGTCGTTACGCTTGTGGCAATCCTGACAGCCGGTTGGTCCGCCCATCTTCTGGTGGCACCCCAGGCAACTGACGTGATAGGCAGCCTTCAGACCCGGTTTGTCACGGTGGTAGATCGGTGGTTGCTGATCACGTTGCTGTTTAAGGGCCTCAGGTGTGAAAGGATCTGCAACGTGGCACCCTTTGCAGCTGACAACTGTCTGGGCTCCACTGTTCTTGTGGCAACGGGCGCAGTTGGGATCGGTTACCTGGGCGCCGGTAGTATGGTGGTGACAGAGGCCGCAGTCTTTCAGGTTGTTGATATGCGCGGCATGATTGAAGGTGACGGGAGCATAATACTTCTGAATAGCGCCGATACTGACCTTGTCCGGAATGCCTGCGCCGAAGCACAGGCTGGAAGCCAGTATCATCAGGACACCTACCACTCCCAGGATCATCGTGTGTTTTACTGCATGCATAGCCCTCTCCTTATACAAGATGGCCGGTATCCATCTGCTCAGGATACCGGTAGTTAGTGCAGAAACCGGATGCTCCTTAGTGGGCTGCTTCCTGTGCGCTCTTTTTGCCGCTCATCATGTAACGGTAGAACATCGGAAAACCGACGAAAAATGCGATGCAGATCAGGTACTCAACCGTTTTGATGTACTGGTAAAAATCAACCAGCGTGTAGACCGACTTGACATGTCCAATTGCATTGAATAACTCCATGACCTCTCCTCCTTTTATCTGTGCCGATTGATGATCGGCTGTATTTGCTTAATTAGATCAGCACCTTACGAGTTCTTCATGTTCTCAAAGGCACAGGCTACAGCCTGGCGCAACTCCTCACGATCTGCCGGATCGATCGGTTTCAGCGAATGATAGAAGATTCCTTCCTTGCGCATCTTACGGATCACCGGCAGCGAGTTTTCGTCGGAAACCAGAATAATGGTCAGATCGCGGCTACATTTCTTCAGCAGCGGAATCAGTTCGGCTGCCGCCAGTTCATCAAACTCACTGCTTAACAGCACCACTTGGGCAGACTTCTTCAAAATACCGTGCAGTACGTTGGCGGCCGAGGTGGTCACCATCACGTTGTAGCCGGCCTCAATGCAGAGGTCGGCCAACACCTTGCGGGACTCAACGTTTTCATCTGCTATCAGAACACCTTGCATATCCATCACCCTTGTCTCTCTGGAAAAACAATGTATGAAGGCTTTTTAATTACGATTTTTTCCGCTTTTAAAAGGTGAGAAAGAAGCATCGGCGGGATCTGATGAAAACAGCCCTTTCAGCATAGAGACGAACGTGACCAGTGCCGGGGTTGCCTGAAACAGCAGTACCATCACCGCGAAACCGATAAAAAACCAGATCAGCATGCCGCTGCCTGCCTGCTCTGCTGATGCCGATGAAGATGCAGCTACTGCCGAGGCGGCACTGCCGGCCAGCAACGAAGTGATCAAGGTAGGTACGGTTTTTTTCATGGCATCCTCCAAAACGATACGGCTTGAAGATTAAAAGTTATTTATCTAAGAGCACGCATCGTGCCAGTCGTGCCAATCAAGCTGATCTTGTTTGTAACGCTCTGTAATTGATATGAAATTAGTTTGTGTGGGGCGATTTGAAACGCGGTTTTAGCTTCTGTATACTGTATACAATTGCAATACGCGGGCAGGGGGCACTCCTGTCGCATAGCTGCGCGGTATGAGGTAATTATCTGAAATCAGGAACCTTATTTTTGGTGTATGGAAACGTTATACAGGGCTCGGAAGTGTATAAAAGCTTCTGTGAGGAGGGGATGATACAAAAAATCCCTCCCCCGGCTGCGCAGGGGAGGGATTGAAACTACAGTCAACACGGCGTGCTTTACTGTTTTGCCGGCAGTACCTGTTTCAGTGATACCATATCGACTATCGGCAAGATCGGGATACTGGTTACGCCGTAATCCCTTGCAAGATCAATATCTGAAGGGACAGCCTTCAGCAGCGCTTCTGCCACTTTCTGATCTGCCTGACGATAACGTAGTCTGACCTCTACGGTAACGTTTTTGCTGGTTTTTGCGGGTTGCAAGCCGAACCAGGCATCCTTGTAGCCCTTGGGAGGAATGGTCTCGTGACTGGAAAAGGCGGTTACCACCCAGGGGTCAATGGCAAAATGCATGTCTTCTCCCATGCCGTCGGAACTGAACTTACGTACATCCGGAGGGAGAGATCCCCCTTTTCCGACGGCGCCGCTTGACATCACAACAGTGCCTTTTTCGTCTTTGGCAATTACTTCCAGCCACATCTGCCGGACGTTGGTCAAAGAGGTCGGCAGGTTGTGTCCAGCCCGGATATTTTTGACCCGTACCTTGATCTCTGCAAGCCTTCCGTTGCGATACATCGGGGTCAGCTCAAGTTCTGCAGCCTTTTGGAGCCGTTTGACCGCCATCTCGTACTGTTTCATCAAACGTACTGCTTGCTGCTTGTCACCGGATTTTTTCGCCCCCTCCGCAGCCAGGAAGTAGAGTAGGTAGTTTGCGCCGTTAAAGTAGTGTCGGTATTCACTGCGTTGCGGCTTTTTCATGGTGTCGGCAGTTTTAACAAAGGCGTCATGGCCAACCATGTGGCAATCCTGACAATGGATATTACTCTGTGCATAGGGGCTGTGCTTCCACTCAAGATAGGTTGCTTCCAGCGGGTAGTGTTTGTCGTAATGGTAGACCTGATGGCAGGAGGCACACAGGTCTGCCTTGGTATGAAAGTCGGTCTGTTTGCAGTCGTGGAAACCGCCGCCGCACCCGTCCTTCGGCGCATGGGGGCCCCGCTTGACCAGCACCGGGCTGTCTTTGCCGTTTTCACCGGGACGCAGCACCAGCGAGCCGTTTTGCGGCTCTTTGCTGGGAGTTTTGCAGTGGTTCAGTCCGCTGACCGAGTGGCAGACGTCGCAGGAAACCCCGGCCTTGGCCAGTGGGGAAAGACCCTTCAGTCCTGGCCCGCTTACTTCACCGGTTACGGTTGCAGCCGGTGTATGACAGCTGGAACAGTGGCGTCCGATCTGTTTGCCCACCGCCTTGACCGCTTTGTTCATCTCACCCTGATAGACCGGATCAACAAAGGCCAGACTGTGCAACGAACCATGCCATTCTTCATACTGTTGCTGGTGACAGCCGCCACAGGTCTCCGGCTCGGTAAATCCCGCCTTTGTCTGTTCATACACCATAAGGGACGGATAAAATTTGAACAGTTCATGATCAACAGGAAATACCGGTGATGAAGACGGGGCTGCAGCAAATGCCATAGCACAGGCTGCAATGATCAGCAGGCAGACCGGACCGACGAGTTTCAGATGATGTCGCATAGAGATTCCTCCCGGTGGGTGTTATGTCCGCAATGTTGCGGCAATACGCTGAGGCACCATAAACAGCCCAAGCGCATCATAGATGCTCCGTACCACAATATCGGCATGCAGGATTGTACTGGCAGCAGTTCCTTCTCCCTCAAGAACCGCTATGCCGAGGCGTGCTGTTTTCAACATCAGCCGATCATTGGCGCCATTGCCCATACAGGCTGTTGATCCGGCACCCAATGCCAGAACGTAGGCCTCCTTCTGCTCTGCTTCGTTTCCGGGTGCAATGATATGCAGACTGCAGGGCAGGCCTTCCAGTTCCTGCACAACAGTACCGCCGCTGTCAGCGGTAAGTATATGGACCGTAAGTTTATCAGCCAGATCAGTAAGCGTTTTTTCAAGATTGGACATCAGATGGCCGTCACGGGCAAGGGTACCGTTATAGTCAAAGACCAGATGCTTCAGCTCAATAGTTCCTGTTCCGGGGATAGTGATCTGCATCTGTTGCTACCTCATTGTTTTGAAATGTCTGAACCGTATCGGAGACATCGTTGATGCTGCAGGATGGTGAATGAATATCCTCTAATGTTGTACAGTATGCCAAAAGGTACGAGAACAGTAAACATCAAACAGAAAGAGGGGACCCGGAATCTGCCTGGTCCCCTCGTGTCAAAGCCGTGCTGCCGGTATCAGTGGGCAGTCTTGGCTGCGGTGTTCTTGCCGCTCATCATATAGCGATAAAATATCGGGAATCCGACAAAAAAAGCGATGCAGATCAGGTATTCAACGGTCTTGATGTACTGGTAAAAATCAACCAGAGTATAGACAGACTTGACATGGCCAATGGTATCAAAAAGTGCCGACATGGTAGTATCCTCCGTTCAATGATGGCATGTGTTATTTGTTCGATGCGCTTGAGCGGGCTTCCTTGCTGTTGGCAGCTTCGGCTGCCCCCTTGATCATGCCGTAGAGGCTGATGATTGCCGGGATGGTCTGTACGACGACCACCAGTGCCAGGAAGCCTGCAAAGGCCAGAACCAGGATGCCGCTGTTATAGGTCAGGCTGGTATCTACTACCTCGGCATGACCTGAAGAGGCGATGGCGCTGGTCAGGCCGGAAAGCAGCAGGGCAGTGGTGTTGATGATAGTGGTGATTGCTTTCATGACGTTTCTCCTTTGATATTAGCAGTAACAACGTTTCGGTTGTTGCAGGGCGCAGGTAATGACCTGTTTCAGTTCTTCCCTGTCTTCCGGCTGCACAGGCCTCAACAGGTGGTAAAATATTCCTTCATTACGCATCTTGCGGATAATCGGCAGCGATGCCTCATTGGAAACCAGTATAATCGTCAGATTTCGGCAACACTTCTTAAAGAGCGGTATCAGATCGGTTGCAGCCAGTTCGTCAAAGCTGCTGCCCAGCAGAATCACCTGTGCTGTTTTCTTCAGAATCTTCTGCAGCACAGAGGCAGCGGTAGTGGTGACGGTGACGTTGTAACCTGCTTCTATGCAGAGCTCTGTCATAACCTTGCGGGTTTCAAGGTTTTCGTCGGCAATCAGGATGCTGTTCATGGCTTACTCCTTTATGCCTTGGGGAGTGTGATTTCTTTTTCTGGTGCGGCAAACAGTCCCTTGATCATTGAGGCGAACAGGATCAGGGCCGGTACCGCCTGCAGCATGATCACCATGACGCCGAATCCGATAAAGAACCAGGTCAGCGGACCACTGCCGTCAGCAGCTGATCCTGTGCTTGTTGCAAATGCCGATGATGCGCCTGCACCCAGAAGTGCGAGTACTGCTTTAAAGATTGTTGTTTTCATGGTGGGCTCCTTCTCCTGCAGCATTACATTCTGATCTGTTTAAAGCAGCTTTGATGCCAATTTGTGATAATATGCTGTATGTGTGTGTAACATGCTTATATTGCTGGCTAATATTGTTCTGTAAGGGGAGCGGCGTGATGAAGCCGTTTGGCGAGAGATGTATGATGTTTGTATGCGGAAAGCCGGAGAGGGAGGCCGATAAAGCCGCTAACAGGCTGAAATGGCATCTGTTTGTGTGGTATTTGCAATTTAGGGGCTGTATGAAAGAATCATGCAGGGGGAGGCTCGCATACCGGCAGGCAGGCGGCGATAGTCGTCCCTTTTTCTGATGTTGACGCGATGGTAAGAAAGCCTCCGTGCTGCTGCATCGTACCGAAGGCCATGGACAGCCCGAGTCCGGTACCGTGCCCTACCTCCTTGGTGGTGAAAAAGGGATCGAAAATCTTCTGGCGAATCTCCTCGGGAATACCAGGCCCCTGATCAATCACCATCAGACGGGCAAACATTCCTTTGTGTGAGGCGTTATGCAACCTGAGCAGCTCGGGGTCGGGAGTTGTAACCAATCTGGTGGCTATGGTGATAATGCCGCCGTCGGGCATGGCGTCGCGGGCATTGGTGAGCAGATTGAACAGCACCTGCTGCAGCAGGGTGCTGTCACCGATTACATGCAGCGGTTCAGGGCAGGGAAGATATTCAAGGCGAATGCTCTTCGGCAACAGCTTCTGGCCAAGCAGCAGGGCATCAACAAGCATGCGGTTCAGCTCCAGCGGTTTCATCCGCACAAACTGCTTCCGGCTGAAGGCCAGCATACTGCGGGTAAGGTTGGCACCCCGTTCAACAGCGGTGATGATCTCCTGCAGGCTGGCATAAACCGCATCACCGGCATCAAACCGTTCCATTGCCAGCCGGGTGTTGTTTGAGACAATCTGAAGTATGTTGTTAAAATCGTGAGCGATACCGCCTGACAGCTGCCCCACCGCCTCCATCTTCTGGGCCTGACGCAGCTGATCCTCAATCTGCAGTCTTTCCGTGATATCCATAAAGCTGCAGACCATCCCGACCGCCTGTTCTCCATCCCGCATCGGCAGGACACTGTAGGAAACCGGGAAAGAACTGCCGTCCCTGCGCCAGAACAGTTCGTTTTCGACCACGTTCACCACGCCGGTTTCACTCATCCGGTGGGCTGTACACTCCTCAGCCGGGTAGGGGCTGCCATCAGGTCGGGTGTGGTGCATCAGGTTATGCATCTGTTGCCCCAGCAACTGATCCGGTGTGTCAAAGCCGAGCATACGGGCGCAGGCTTTGTTGGCCATAGTACAACAGCCATGATGATCGGTGCCGTAGATCCCTTCCTGGGTTGAATCGAGCAGCAGCTGAATCTTGTAGAGCTGTTCCTGCTGTCTTGCATCACCGGCAAGCTGCTGTTTGCGTTTGATGGCAAACAGCAGGCAGACGGCAATGATCGCCAGAAAGAGCAACAGACCGACCGGTACCAGCGAAGAGAGCAGGTGCTCGTGCAGCTGTCTCAGAAACGTGTCGTCAGCTCTCACCCCTATCTGGGTTAAAAAGGTCTTGTGAGCAAGCTCATCTACCTCGAAAAGCACCAGCATGGTGCAGATGAAGACCAGTGCCGCCGGGATAAAACGCTTCAAAAAAAGTGCCGTCAGAGATGGAAAAGTACTCATGGTGACTTCTTACCTCGCGCCGTCAGCAGGATAAGGGGAGAAACCGTACAGTCGGCCGCTTCACACACTGTGGAGCATGTATGGAGATCGAGCATGTCCGGTGTCATGATAACCTCATGTGATTGATAGTTTTATTGACAGAATCTAAAAATTACAGCAAGAAGATTTGAAGAAGAGTGTGATGACGCATCCCCTCCATTTATAGAGGAACTCCATGTCCGACCGTTATGTGCAGCCGTTACGTACACTGATCCAGCTGTTTTTTTTCGGTTTCTCACTCTGGATCGGGCTCCGTTTTTTTCTTTTTCTGCAGGCGGTCCAGCAGGGGGCGGATACGGTCATTCGCCCTGCGGCCATTGACGCCTTTCTGCCGATCTCAGGCCTGTTCGGGACGTCAGCTTGGCTCAAGGGGGGCGGCATCAACCCGGTGCATCCGGCAGCAGTGGTGATTTTTGTGACCATCATTTGCGTGTCGTTACTGCTGCGGCGGGGATTCTGCTCATGGATCTGCCCGGTGGGTACCCTTTCCGAGTGGCTCTGGAAGCTGGGATTCCACCGACTGCAGCGGAACCGGCTGTTGCCGCGTCGGCTTGACATCGGACTTCGTGCTATCAAGTATCTGCTCTTGGGTTTCTTTTTGTTTACTGCCGCCTCATGGTCATTGCCGATGCTGGAGGACTTTTTAGGAAGCGGGTATCATGCGGTTTCTGACGCCAGGCTACTGCAGCTGTTCCGTTCTCCCTCTGTCACCACCGTTGCCGTTACCGGGCTGCTGCTTGCCCTCTCCATCCCCCTGCGCAATCCGTTCTGTCGCTTTCTCTGCCCCTATGGCGCGCTGCTGGGGCTGGTGGCACTTGCTTCACCTCTTGCAGTACAGAGGAACCTTAAAAAGTGTGTCTCCTGCGGGGTCTGCAGTCAGGTCTGTCCCTCCGGAATAGACGTCATGCACGCCGTCAGGGTCAATAATCCGGAATGTCTGGGGTGCTGGCGCTGTATCAGTCACTGTCGCGTCAATACAGCGCTGGGGATGCGGGCAGCTGGGAAGCCGGCTATCCCTGGCATCCTGTTTGCCGTGCTTCTGCTGCTGCTGTTCTGGGGGGGGACGCGGATCGGCAAGGCAAACGGCCACTGGGAATCTCTGGTTACCCCGTCGGACTACCGGCAGCTGCTTGGCCGTTAATGCCGGGTCAGCAGTATGCAAAGCTGTTTACTTCGCTGCAGAGCAGTGATACTCAACACCATCATCTGTTGAACGACAGGCATGACAGCCTGATGAATAAAAATGAGGAGGCACCATGGCAACCCTGGCAGAGTTGACGGTTCAGATCCTGAGTCAAAGGCTGGCAAAGAAGGAAATGACTCTGGACGAGATGCAGGCTGAAATGCTGGCGATCAGTAAAATGATCAGATCGATTGATGAAGGAACGGCTGAAGAGCCTGCCGAGGCAGCCGCAGCTGAGGAAAGCAAGCCCCAGAAGATCAATATGAAAAAGGTGTTCCGGGACAAAGAAGTGATCTGTCTGATCTGCAATAAGGGCTTTACTACGTTGAAACGGCACCTCAGGACCGCCCACGACATGGATGACAAGGCCTACAAGCAGCAGTTCGGCATTCCTCCCAAGACGAAACTGGTTGCCAGAGAATATGCCGAGAAGCGCAGGAACGATGCCCAGGCCAGAAATCAGGGCGAGGTGCTGGCCAGGGCCAGGGTAGAAAAAGCTGCAAAAATGAAGAGATAGCCCACCGCTGCAGGAGAAGCCGGGTAACCATGAACTACATCCTTGCCTTGGACCAGGGTACGACCAGTTCCCGCGCCATTGTGTTTGATCATGACGCCGGAATCAGGGCCTCTGCCCAAAAGGAGCTGCGTCAGATCTACCCCTGTACCGGTTGGGTTGAGCAGGACGGGCTTGAGATCTTCGGTACCCAGCTTGAGGTGGCTCGCGAGGCGCTCTCACGGGCAGGGCTGACTGCCGCCGACATAGCCGCCATCGGGGTAACCAACCAGCGGGAAACCACCCTGGTCTGGGAGAGGAAGAGCGGACTGCCGGTCTATAACGCCATTGTCTGGCAGGACCGGAGAACCGCTGACACCTGCGAGCGGTTGAGACAGGAGGGGCTGGAGCCCTGTTTCAGGGGGAAGACCGGCCTGTTGCTTGATCCTTACTTCTCCGGCACCAAGGTGGCGTGGATCCTTGACCATCTGCCCGATGGGCGCAGCAGGGCCGAACAGGGGGAACTGCTGTTCGGTACGGTTGATTCCTGGCTGCTCTGGAACCTGACCAACGGCAGATGTCATTTCAGCGATATCAGTAACGCCTCCAGGACGCTTCTGTTCAATATTCACACCTGTTGCTGGGACAAAGAGCTGCTTGACCTGCTCAGGATCCCTGCTGCCATGCTGCCAGAGGTCCGCAGCTCCAGTGAACGGTATGGGGAGACTGGCGCAGGCCTCTTCTCAAGCGCCATTCCGATTGCCGGCATGGCCGGCGATCAGCAGGCTGCCCTGTTCGGGCAGGGTTGCAACCGTCCCGGTCTGGTCAAGAATACGTACGGTACCGGCTGCTTCATGCTGATGCATACGGGAGCAGCCCCTGTCTGCTCCAACAATCGTTTGCTGACGACCATCGCCTGGCAGATCGGTGACAGGATCGAGTATGCCCTGGAAGGCAGTGTGTTTGTTGCCGGAGCGGCGATCCAGTGGCTGCGTGACGGCCTGGGGATAATCAGCTCGGCTGCGGAGGTGGAAACACTGGCCGCCTCGGTGCAGGATAGCGGCGGTGTCTATTTGGTGCCCGCATTTACCGGGCTGGGCGCCCCCCACTGGGATCCGTTCGCCCGCGGCACCATAACCGGCATCTCCCGCAGCACCAGCGCTGCCCATCTTGCCCGGGCCGCTCTGGAGAGTATTGCGCTTCAAACGGTTGATCTGGTCAGGGCCATGGAGGAAGACACCGGCATCAGGCTGCCTGAGTTGCGGGTTGACGGCGGTGCCTCGGTCAACAGTCTGCTGATGCAGATCCAGGCAGATCTGCTGGGGGTGCCGGTTGTGCGCTCACGAATCAGTGAGACAACAGCGCTTGGAGCCGCCTTTCTCGCCGGACTGGCGGTCGGTTTCTGGCAGGGCAGTGAAGAACTGTCGATTGCCCGGCAGATTGATCGGATATTTTTCCCGGAAATGGCTGCTGGAACAGCTCAATCCTTACAGACAGGCTGGAGAAAGGCGCTGCAGCGGTCAAAGGGGTGGCATGAGGCGTAACAATGGATTTGTAAACGTTTGTGTCGGAAACTGCCAAGAATTACTAGGGTGTGATTCGTCTCACGAAATTTCTTGTGTGCTTGTAAGCAAATAAAGGTATTGCATTGAGTACGTTAAGGTTGCTTTCCTCTGTGCCATACTTTGCTGTCATCGGAATATCAACTATGGAAGCCCCAACAGTGCTGAGCCAATAGAGCATATCCGATTCAAAGAAAAAGTCGTTGTCTACTTTGGAAAGAGGAATTTGTTTGAGAATATTTGTGCGTATTGCTGTGAAACCATTCGTTGCATCCCAAATAGTGCCAGATCCGGACGTTATGCGAGAGATAAAGGTTAAAGCAAGATTACCCAAGAGTCGTACTATTGGCATTTCTCGGCATCCCCTCCATGAGCTGAAGCGATTACCTTTTACATAATCCACTCCTTGATCAGAAAACGGCAGAAGCATAGCCGGTATCATTCCCGGGTCCATCTGGCCGTCCCCATCAATCTTTATGATTATTTCTGCGCCATCATTTACTGCTTGGCTGTAACCAGCCTTTGTTGCCCCACCAACCCCCAGATTTTCAGATAAACTGATTACGGTCACACGTTTGTCAATCACATTGTGTGTAATCATATCGCCTGTAGCTTCCGGACAGCAGTCGTCAACGACATAAATCAAAGAAACTTCAGGGCCTATTCCTTTTAATACCGACAAAATGTGCCGTGATACTCGATAACATGGGATCACAACAGCAACTATACCGGTTAAGCCCAGGAAACACTCTTTCATCTGGTTTTTTGAGCTGGTTGGAGAATTTCATACACGGCGACGCCAACGCTTGAAGGATGCTTGTACAGGAAGTAGAGGCGTAAATCCAATGTATCAATGGTTTTGGCCTGTTCAGCTTCATACCGGATTTTTCTGGTTCCTTCAAAGAAAGGGGCAAATAATACGCCTAGTTGTGGCCTGATAGCGAGTAGATGTCCTTCAACGACAAGAAATCTAACGCCATCTTTACGTGCGGATAAAAGTATTTCATCAAGTGGCGCCTGAGGCATATCGATCCCTGGCAAACCGGAGTAATAGATAATCCTTCCCGACCTGGACATGATTTTTGAACCGGAGGGGAGATTTTCCTTTAGCAGTAAACCGATACGCTTCTGGTCATATCGGGCGCCATCATCTGAAAAGTGGTAGGGCTTAGTATTTGCCTTTGGGAGTTGGCCATAGAGGCTTATGGTCAGGTAGATCATTGCCAGTCCTAGCGCCAGATACGTTACTGCTGTTACCTCATATGGTGTTCGCTGAGGTTCAAATCCGATTCGTGATCCTATAAAATTCAAGGTAATGACCAAACCATGTGCTGCCCACAAAAAGAGTGGAGGCAGATAAAACTGGAGATATTCTGGGCCTACAAAAAAGAAGGGAATTAAAACAAACAGCGGTGCGAGAAGAGATAAAAGCAGCAACCGCTCACCTATACTCTCTCTGGTTTTTCCTGCACAGGCGCATCCGATTATCGCCAGAGTCCACAACCAGGTTGGGGCCAGTATCTGCCAGGTTTTTATAAGATTGTGGACAGAATTTTGTATTAAAAAATCAGGGTACATCCTGAGCACATCAAGGTATCCAAGCGTTTGAAACGATGGATCTCGTTTGAGGTCAGGCCGTCCCAGATATCCACTCAATGCATCCGCAAGTGCCGCACCTGTCTTGCCGGTTAATTGCCACGATCCTGTTACATTTTTGATAACAAACAGGTACGGGATAAAACAGATGCCAAAACCAGCGAGTATAAACACGATTGGCTTTAACCGGTGTGAACCCGATTCTCTCGTACATATAAAATAACATCCAGCCAATAGTATGAGGACGAAAAATATAAGTAGTGCCTCTGGCCTGGTCAGATACGCAATCCCAAGCAGCAGACCCGCACAAAATCCGAGTATAACATGCTTGGTGCGAACCGTCCTCAGCAGCAAGTAAAGGCCCGTTACTAATAACGTTAAATAGGTGGCTTGGCTCATGACTTCACAGGACCAGCCACGTAGAGGGGGCCAGGTTACAGCCAGCAATGCTGCGAGTATTCCTGCTTCTCTGCTAAAGAGATCGCGTCCGAGGAGATACAGAGGAGGGGCCAGCAGGCTCCCCATAATGATTGAGACAATGCGACCAGCAAGTTCCATGTCGCTTATTACAAGTCCGACAGCTGCAATTAACGCTGGATAGACCGGCGGGTGGTTGGGGGACCAGAATGTCGCATTTCCTGACATGAGAGCCTTGGCTACACCGACATAACCAATGCCGTCAGCTGAAATAACTTTGTAGCCGGGTAGAAACCAGAATCTGACTATCAAGGCAATTAAAAACAGGAGTGTCATAATCAAAAACTCCTGTTTGACGGCTTGTTTTTCATCTGTACATAGGTGCTTGTCATCCATATTCAAAATCAGTTCTCGTTATAGCGCTTAAATTCAGTAGTCATCAGGGTCTCTTGTAAAGCTGCTGAGGAGGTTGTCCACTGCGCTGCGCGGTGTTCACTCCTTTGTCTAACGACACGGTATGTCTAAGCCACTGAGCGCCGTTCATGCTGTACCCGGCCTTCCTTGTAACTTTTTGCAAGAGGCTCATCAGTTTCAGTTAACACAACAAAACCTTTGATTAAAGGAATGATCGTCGGTTTTCAGGCCCCTGGGGGCTTTGCCAAACTGCAACGCAGTGTTTACAAATAGTCTTTGTTGATCTGATCCAGCGCAGCTCGCGGCGGACGCAATGTATCCTCAGGCAGGTGAATCAGCGGCATGTCGACCAGTCGTGCCTGCTCGACCAATGTCCGGCGTCCTTGGTCCAGGTAGAGCAGCCCTGTGGTAAACTGGTATCCGCTCTGTTCATTTTCCAGTAGCCTGATGGCTGCCATCCGATCGGTCGGATCATACTCCTGACCGGCTTTTTTCAGTCGGATGATTGAGCCGTCATGCATCGTTACTTCCTGCACCGAGCCAGGTTCATAGTCCGCCTGAATCTGATCATGCTCCAGCGGAATGAACTCTATCTCGTGCAGCGGAAGCTCATGTTCCCTGCCCCACACATAACTCTTGGTTGACCCCTCACCGTTATTGAAGGTGACGCAGGGACTGATGATGTTCAGTACCGCTGTACCGTGGTGGGAGCATGCCGCCTTGAGCAGTGCCTGCAACTGTTTGGGATCTCCGGCAAACGATCGGGCAACAAAACCGCAACCGGCAATGATCGCTTCCAGGCAAAGGTCCAGCGGCGGCATTTCATTGACCCCGCCATGTTTCAACGTTTGTCCCAGATCCGCGGTTGCAGAGAGCTGTCCCTTGGTCAGGCCGTAGACACCGTTGTTTTCGATCAGGTAGACCATATCGACATTACGGCGCAGCAGATGTTTGAACTGCCCCAGACCGATCGAGCCGGTATCGCCGTCACCGCTTACCCCGATGGCCAGCAGATCCCTGTTGACAGTGGTTGCACCGGTGGCGATTGACGGCATCCGCCCGTGCAGGCTGTTGATGCTGTGTGAACGGCCGAGGAAGTAGGCCGGGCTCTTGCTTGAACAGCCGATACCGCTGATCTTGACGATACGGCTCGGGTCCAGTCCGAGGCTGTAGGCGGCATCGATGATCACGTTGGCGATGGCGTAATGACCGCAGCCGTTGCAGAGTGTTGAGCTTGCGCCGCTGTAATCGGCTTTGCTCAGGCCGATCCGGTTGAGACGGGCAGTTTCAGGCGTTGTGCTGGTTGTCATGGCTGTTCCTTTGCTTCGTGGGTCAAGATGGATCGGCTGATCCAGTGCGCGGTCAAGGGGAGCCCGTCACATTTGGCAATGGACGCGATCCGGTCAGCCTCTGCAGGGGTATGCAGCTGAATCAGCGCACGCATCTGGCCATCCTGGTTGTTTTCGACCACGTACACCCGTTTGTGCTGCCTGATGAACTCCGTCAGCCGGTTCTCCAGCGGCAGTGCGCGCAGGCGCAGGTATGATGACGGTACGCCTGACCGGCTCAAGAGGTCGCGGGCCTCCCGGATTGCCGGATCATTGCTCCCGTATGAGATCAGCCCGACTTCTGCACCATCAACCTGATCGACAACCGGCGCAGGCACGATCGTGCGGGCATGGTCATGCTTTTTTGCCAGGCGCAGCAGGTTGGCGGTCCAGTCTTCAGGGCGTTCACTGTAGGCTGCTGCCTCGTTATGGCCGGTTCCGCGGGTGAAATAGGCCGCTGAAGGATGAGCGTTACCGGGCAGAGTGCGGTAGCAGATGCCGTCGCCGTCGACATCTGCGTAACGCTTCCAGGCGCCCTGCAGCCGGCTAAGCTCTTCTGCCGTAAGCACCTTGCCGCGATCAAACGGTTTTTCAGGATAGCTGAACGGCTTCGTCGGCCAGAGGTTCAGGCCGAGGTCAAGATCGCTCAGCACAATCACCAGAGTTTGCAGCCGTTCAGCCAGATCAAGGGCCGTACCTCCGAACTCGAAACATTCTGCGATGGATGCCGGTATCAGACAGACATGCCGACCATCGCCATGACCGAGGGTATAGGCCGCCAAGATATCATCCTGGGCCACCCGCGTCGGCAGTCCGGTTGACGGCCCCATCCGCTGCACATCCCAGATTACGGCAGGTATCTCGGCAAAGTAGGCGTATCCTGCAAACTCGGTCATCAGCGACAGCCCCGGTCCCGAGGTCGCTGTCATTGAACGGGCACCGGCCCAGCCTGCCCCGACAACCATCCCGATCACCGCCAGCTCGTCTTCTGCCTGTACAATCGTGTAGGTGGCCTTACCGTCAGGCTGACGGCGAAACCGGTGAAGATACTCGCTCAGATGATCCACAATCGAGGTCGAGGGAGTGATCGGATACCAGGCCACGAACTGCACCCCCCCGAAGACCGCGCCCAGGGCAGCAGCGCTATTGCCGTCGATCAGGAAGGTCCCGTCGGTCTTGTTCATCCGTTCAACCACAAAGGGGGAACTCCCGGCATACTGCAGTGCTGCCCGATCATAGGCAGCCTGGGCTGTGGCGTAATTCAGGGAGACCGCTTTCTGCTTGCCCCCAAAGTGATAGGTCAATGCAGCCTTGATCTCTTCAAGGTCAATCTTCAGCAGATAGGCCAGTGTGCCGACGTACACCATGTTGGCCACGTAGACTTTCAGTCTGCTCTCGGCGCCGGACTGTTTGACCAGCTCATTTACCGGCATCGGATAAAACGTCACGTCATCACGTTTGATCGGAAGCTGTTCATGATCCGGATAGAGGCAGATGCCATCCGGTGCTAGCCCCCTGATATCCTCCTCAAGCGAGGCCCGGTTCAATGCTACCAGTATCTCGGTCTGTTCGCTCCGGCCAAGGTAACCGTTTTTGCTGGCACGGATGGTAAACCAGGTGGGCAACCCCTGGATATTGGAAGGGAAGATGTTTTTGCCGCTGACCGGCACCCCCATCTTGTGGATGGCGCGCAGAAGGGTGTTGTTGGCGGTCTGGCTGCCGGAGCCGTTGATGGTGGCAATCGTGATCGAAAAATCGTTCACCACCGGTATCTGTCTGTTATCCGGCGGTACTGCTGCCTGTCTAGATAAAACGCTGATGGTCATGCCCTTACCTCACATTCATTGAGTTAAACCGGGCTGCAACATAAAACGGCTGGTTATCTGATGGGTCCTTGCAGGCCGAAAGGTTCAGGTTTGTTCTCGTAAGGATAAATCGTTTTTTGATTTTTACAAGATGGCTGATTGTTTTTAGTAGTGCCGGCAAGTGTACTCTGTGTCGGGTTTGCAGTGGTATCCAGACGATCATATGTGGAAGGCATGACAGGCAGGAACATGTCGGAAAGTGCAGTCCGGCGTTATTGACACTGTAGTTCCCGGTGGTATGCTTTCATCGATAAACAGGGGCGTTATGAAAAGGTCGTAACCGTACCCCTGCCGGCTTTTTGTACCTGGCCTGTGTGGTCTGTGCGGCATTGCGCGAGCAGATTGTGGGGGTATGGTGATGATGGCTAACGCATTAAAAATGAGTTTACTCTGCTGGGGATGCTTTGCCTGCCTGATGATTGGCGGTTGTATGACATCAATGGAGCAGGCCCGGATGATGTACCGCAATATGCCTGGATTCGATCAGCCCAGCTTGGTGGAGGCCGGTAGTGGATGGGTGCTGGTGAACAGTTCGTCCGGCACTATCAGTCTGAATGCACCTGCGTCAGGCAAGGTGTCTCATTATCTGAGGGTTTGGTGGCACCCTGACTGGAAGTTTTTGCTGGTGCAAAATAACTACCGCAGCCGTGCGCCGTTTACCGTATCGAAACGGATCCATTCAAATGTACAGTTTACCCGTCATTTCAATGGAACTGTTGGGCAGTCCGTCTATCTGCTTGACCTTGAAACAGAACGCGGCCTGGCGAATTACACGGTCTATTATGAGCTGCCTCCGATGCTGGTCATGAATAATTACCCGGAGCCGGGAGGGATTTCGGTCTATCGCGATCCTGATGATTTCTTTGCAGAGACCGATATCAAACCTCTGCTGTTCCGTGAGTTCGGTGTGACATCTCGAGGCCTTGAGTTTTCGTCGGCTCTGCGGTTGGCGCATCAGGATGTATGGTTCTCGTTCAGTGGCGTTGCTGGCTTGTGGCAGCCTTTTCTGGCTGCAGCAGAGCTGAACGGTGCTGACAGAGGCAAGTGGGCACAGTGGAATGCCCGTGATTTTTTTGTGCAGGAGCTGCAGATTCAGTTTCCGGGTGTCTCTGTGGCAGATGGCAGTATTGAGTTGACCGGCATGGGCAGTGGTGACATCCGCGAACAGCTGGAACTGAGTACGGATAGCGGTCCCTTCAGCAAGGCAATTGCTCCGCTGTCACCTGAAGTTGAAGACAGATTGTCCGGGTATCGCAATGAGACCCGGACAGAGAGTCGCCACGAGTCAAGCCTCATGTCGGGCCGGACGCGTTTGTATAGCAGGGTGCATGAACTGCTTTGGCTGAAGCGTACACAGTAACATGAAGTGTCACAGTTGTTCGTTTTTATCGTGCCACCCAGCTCGTGCTCGATGCGCCTTCAGCCGTGAAACAGTCACTTTTATGCGTAGATTGAAAACTGGGTTCTCAGGGCGAGCATCTCGTCAGCGGTTACCGGTTGCGAAGGCTTGCGCTTGGTCGGGTCGTCAGCTTCTGCTTGAACAGAAGAACTATGCATATTCTCATCATTAATTCCGTCGGATCTGCGTTCCTTGCTTGAGTTTCGTGCCTGGCTTTCGTTTCTGTCGATGAGCGACTGCTTTTTCAGCTCCTGGTACTGCAGCTCAATCGGCGAAGGAATGCCCTTTCTGACAGAAATGCTCATTGCAAAGGCCCTTCTACCAGTGATCCGGTTGGGGGTTGCTCCGCTATGGTGCAAGTGTCGTCCTCATTGCTGAAAAGATGGCGGATCGCCATCCGCTCGTCAAAGGTGATGCCCTGATAGCTGTACTCAAAATCGGTCATGCTGTTCATACGATTCCTGCTTTCGCTGTGGTATCTGTATGAATAATCGGCAGCTGTTCAGATTTTCTCAAGCCGGAATTGAATGGTAAAGATTGTTTGAGTCTCCGTCTCCTCAAGACACATGGAGGCAGCAGTCTTCAATGGTGGCATCGGGTACATTCTCTGACTAATCCCGTAGTTCTGCTGGGGAACCCTCACCGTTTGACAGTTCCCTGCGACATAATAGGAGGCAATAGGGACACATCAGATCCGTTGATAGATGGGCTGCTTTTCAAGACAATCCGTAAACTGTGGACTGGCAATCCAAGCCTAAAGGATAACTGGCAAGCTGGAAACACGGTATCAGCATTCCGGGTAAAAGTCTGATAGGGATGCTGGATAAAAAGCACGATTACGCAGGCAACAGAAAAGGGGGCACCGCATAAGCTGTAACCCCCTGTTTATTTAATTGGCGTCCCCAAGACGATTCGAACGTCCGACCCCTTCCTTAGGAGTGGGTCTTTGGCTGAAAAACCGACATATCTCCATATACATCTGAAAACAACCAAACCAATTATATCAATTATATATAAAGCATTTAATGTATCAGTTTGTACATCTCGACACCTCGTGATATATTCAAAATGTGCTCCATATGTGCTCCATGGAAACGGGGGTGTTGAGATGAAAGAGAACATCGGTGTCGAATTATTGCGCAGCAGCAAGGTCAACGCCAGGGAAAAGGCCTTCGAGATCTATGATACGAAGCTGAAGGGC
>CAZOTC010000029.1:0-18080 GCA_964582605.1 uncultured Geobacter sp.
TGCCCCGGCACCTGTCACCAACAAGGCCGTTTCAAGCATCCAGCTGAACGACCGGCCGGCACCCAGCACCAGCAGCGGGTAGAGCATCCCACCACACAGGCCGTTGACACACACCAGCGTCAGCAGCCACTTCATCGTCTATACCTGCGCAATCTGCCGTGCGCTGCGCAGCAGGGTCTCCACCATGGCCTGCTCAGACGCCTCACTGTACAGTCGCAGTACCGGCTCTGTTCCGGAAGGACGGATCAGCAACCAGTCGCCATTATCAAACACAAATTTGAAGCCGTCGCTGAAGTTGGTTGCTGCCACACTGCGCCCCGCAATGACTGCAGGCGGCTCGTTCTGCAAACGCTGCAACAACGCCTGCTTTGCCTCACTGCTGATATGGGTATCAATCCGGCGGTAGGAAAAATGGCCGATCTCATCCATGATCTCCTCAAGCTGCTGCCGCACCCCCTTGCCGGTCAGGGCGACTGTTTCCAGCAGCAATAGCCCCATCAATAGACCGTCACGTTCCGGAATATGTCCGGTGATCCCCAATCCGCCCGACTCTTCCCCCCCCATCAGGATCTGTTTATCCAGCATCAGCTCGCAGATATGTTTGAACCCGATCGGCGTCTCATACAGCGCCAATCCGTATTTTTCAGCAAGCAGGTCAATCATCCGGGTGGATGAGACCGTCTTGACGACGCCTCCTGAAAGATGCTTGCGTTCGACCAGATGTTTCAACAGCAGCGTAAATATGGCATGTGACGAAAAGAACTCCCCCTGTTCATCCACCGCACCGATCCGGTCGGCATCCCCATCCAGGGCCAGACCGACGCGATACCTCCCCGATGCCAGAAGATTGCTCAGTTCATGCAGATTCTCGCCGATCGGCTCCGGTGCCGTTCCTCCAAAAGACGGATTCGCTTCCGCATGGATTTCATCCATCCCCAAAAGCCGTTTAAACAGACCGCTGCCGGCACCGTACATCGGGTCTGCAACAGCGGGGATAGCAGCCTTACGGATCGCTTCAAGATCAACCAGATGTCCCAGTTGGCGCAGATACGATGTAGTCGCATCAATCTGTTCAACCTTGCCGGTACGACAGGCCTCATCAAACGGCATCGAACGGACTATCCGTTGCTCTGAGCGGTTATAGGCCGCAATCTGTTCCAACAGCTTTGTGGTCTCCGGGCGGGCAGAGCCTCCGTACTGTTCCTTGATCTTGAAGCCGTTATAGATAGGCGGATTGTGGCTGGCAGTGATCATGATACCGGCAGCCGCCTTCAGCTCTTTCACCGCCCAGGAGACGGCAGGAGTGGGAGCGACCTCGTCACACAACAGCACCCCGACATTGTTGCCGGCCGCTATCTCAGCCACCCGGCGGGCAAAATCAGGCGAAAGAAAACGACGGTCATACCCCACCACCAGCCCCCTGTCAGCCAATCCCTCCCGGGAAATCCAGTCCATCACGGCCTGTGCAACCAGCGAAAGGTTCTCAAAGGTAAATTCCCGGGCGATCACCCCGCGCCAGCCATCGGTGCCGAATTTTATCTCTGTCATGCGCCTTGTTTCCCCTCCATCTTGTATAACCAGACCAGCAGTTCCGCCACAGCCCGGTACAGCTCCGGCGGAATATGTTCATCAAGATCAACCTGCATCAGCAAGGTCACCAGCTCCGGCGACTCATGCACAAAGACACCGGCCTCCTTGGCACAGGCGATGATCGCCTCAGCCATGATCCCCTTGCCTTTGGCCACCACTACCGGTGCATAAAAGCCCTGTTTGTAGGACAGGGCCGCAGCCATACGCTGATCGGAACCACGCCGTTCACTCGCCATACTGCACCAGAATGTTCCCCGCTTCAAGCCCTGCGGCAAGAAGCTGTTCCTGCAGCTCAGTCCGGCCTTCTTCAAACAGACGGGCAGCATCCCCGTTATCTGGCTCCAGTGCCAGATCGACACGGTTACTGCTCAGGCTGAGCGAAGCCCGTACCTGTCCAAGCCTCGGCAGGGTCAGAGACAAAGAGGTCTCCCACGGGGAACTCTGCTCCTGCTCAGTACGGCGTCCCCGGCCCTCACGGTCTTTGATTCGCCATTCCATCGGCTGGCCCGGAAAAAGCTCCCCCTGAAACAGCAGCTGGCCGGTCTGCAGGGTAGCCAGCTGTTCCTTGACGATCGCCATAGTCCTCGGATCATTGCCTTCATTCGTTTGAACCAGCCCCTGTCGTGCCTTTTCGTGCGACTCTGCCCCCGGAGACTGGGAAAGACGGCCCTGCGGTTCCTGCAACAGGTCTTCAAGAGGATACTCGCCGCTAAACCAGCGGGTCAGGTGCGCTTCATAAAACAGACCGCTTTCCTTCAGCCCCTTATTCAGCATCTTTTCCAGCAGAACCGGATCAGATGGCGCCCCCTGCAATAGGGTCCGCAGAATCCCCAACCCCTCCTGCAATGGGGCTGACTGATTCTGCATCCCCAGTAGAGTGCTGACCCAGCGACCGGTCTGACTGACCAGCGCATCCCCACCTTTGCCGTAGCGTACCATCAGAAAAGTTGGCGGCTCCTCCCCCACGAAAAAGAGGTTGAGGGCTTCACCCGGCCGTACTCCTTTGGGCAGCAGCACCTCAAGCGACTGCCCTCCCGCCTGGATCATGAAGCGACCGCCCCCCAAGGACTGCAGCACCTCGCCACGCAACTGCTGGCCCGGCTGGAAACCCTTCAATCCTTCCTGAGAGAGCTGCGGTTCAATCAGCGCCAGACGATTCCCCTGCATCAGCGACTGCAAGAGCTTCAGCACTCCTTCATCAGCTTTTCCATCAGCCGGTGGTGCGGTACGGTTCTGCAGCGAGCGGGCGGATAGATTGGCCGACATGCCGTAGGTCATGGCCTCATCAAGAATGGCAGCCAGGGCTGATGAACCGGGCGGCAGGCTGCTGACCACCTGCTGAAGGCGTGCCATCACCGTTCGCTGCGCCTCATTCTGCCCTTCCTCCTTGCCCACCAGGGTGCTCATCCAGCGGGCGGCATCACTGACATTACTGGGCTGTTCCCGCACCGGCTGCCCCAGTAGGGCAAAGACCAGCCTGGGCTGTTGGGTAACAAGGGCCAGACGCAGGATTTCACCCTGAGCCACCGGTTTTGACAACTGCAGTTCCAGTGACTCACCAGCCAGCTGCACCAGCACACGCCCCCCGGAAAGCCTTCCCTGCACCAGTGCATTCGCCTCTTCACCCGGCTGAAGCGGCAACGGCGCACGGGGATGGTTGGCAACATCCACCAGCGTCAGCCGCGCCCGTTGTGCCAGATTCAGCAGCAACTTTGAGGCAGTATCTTCAAAGGTCGCGGTTGCCCGTCCAGCCTGACCACCTGTCTGGCCTGCGGCCGTACCCGGCTGCTGTTCCGCCTCATCGCCGACCTGCTGTTGCGGCCTGTCAGGCATCCCGCCAGGCGGCATAACCACGGCACGACCATCAGTTCGATAGGTCAGCACATCATCAAGAAACCCGGCCAGCACACTGGTATTGCCACTGGCTTGACGCAACAGGTCGCTGATGCTTTGCAGGGAAGAACGCTGGCCAGGAGCCATGAACTGCTCATTGGTCACCAGCAGTGAAAGCAGACGGGAGGCATCGGAAAGGCTGACCGGCGGGGCACTGATACCGGGTCGTGTCAGGGCGAAGGTGGGACGGGGGTCACTGCCGACAAAGGTCAGCTCGATATTCTGCCCCTGTCGAACAGCCATCTGAAGATCCAGGTTAAGCTGCTGTCCCCCGATCTGGACCGGAATTTTACCCCCCTGGGGCTGACCTACAACCTCGGCGGTCACGCGCTGACCAGGGGCAAGCGACAGTACCTGCTGCCCCGGCGCGACAGACGGCTCAACCGGTTCAGCAGGTACAATCGCAAGATTGGAGCTGCGGGAGAGCAGATCGTAGACCTGCTGCTGTATCTCAGTGGGGAGTGCCATGCATTACGTATCGGCAGCATAGGCACTGATCTGAATGATGCCTTGCGTTTGAATCTGAATCAGCCCCAGATCATGTAGCCCGGCTCGTAGATCAGGCCAAGTTCTCGGTGCTGCGGCATCACCCGTACCATAAACCCGTACCGCCCGCAGAAGCGGCATGCAAGCTCTCCAGTGAAACGGTACTGCCCGTTGCCCAGGGTTTCGCCAACCGCCAGCAGTACGGTTTCCCCCCCCCTGATGACCCCCTGATTATCCAGCACCCCAAAGTAGCCTTCCACTGCCACCTCATCCGGGTTGATACTCCCCAGACGGACCGAGACACTGACCGGCAGGCTGCTGCCCACCGCCACCGAATCACTCAGTCTGGCCTGGATCTCTTCAATCGCCACCTGTCCCCAAGCCCCAAAGACCCGCTTCTTCCAACCTGCCAGCTGTTTGGCCAGTGCCAGCTCATCCGCCTCCAGTCGCGCCCATTGCCGGTAGGAAGGCAGATAGGAAAGCTGGGCATACTCCTCTACCATCCGATCGGTGGAGAATACCGGACAGAGCGACTGCATCGAGGCCTTCATCATGGCAACCCAGTCACGGGGGATGCCGTCACTGCCCCGTTGATAGTAGAGCGGTACCACCTCTTTCTCCAGCAGATCGTACAATGCACCGCTTTCAACCTGATTCTGGTACTCAAGGTCCGCGTAAACCTCTCCCTTGCCGATGGCCCAACCATTGTTTCCTTGGTACCCTTCACACCACCAGCCGTCGAGAATCGAGAGATTCAGCCCTCCGTTAAAGGCCACCTTCATGCCGCTGGTGCCACTGGCCTCCATCGGCCGCCTGGGGGTATTCAGCCAGACATCCACCCCCTGGACCAGATGGCGAGCCACCTCCATGTCATAATCCTCAATAAAGACAATCCGGTGACGGAACCGTTCCTGGTGGGAGACCTGTACAATCTGCCGGATCAGTTCCTTGCCTTCGGTATCGTGGGGATGGGCCTTGCCGGCAAAGATGATCTGGACCGGACAGTCTGCGTTGTTCAGAATCCGCTCCAGCCGGTCAAGATCACGCATCAAAAGAGTTCCGCGCTTGTAGGTGGCAAAGCGCCGGGCAAAGCCGATCGTCAGCACCTCGGGATCAAGTACCTCCTCCGCAGTGGCGATCTCTTTGGCGGTTGCACCAACTTTCTTCAACTGCTCCTTCAGGCGGCTGCGGGCAAAATCAACCAACCGTTCACGGGTGGTCTGACGGGTACGCCAGATCTCCATATCAGGTATCCGGCCGATCCTGCGCCAGACCGAATGTTCGGTCGGATCGTCAAGCCAGCGGTTACCCAGGTAACGCACCAGCAGGCTGCCCATCTGCCGGGACATCCAGGTGCGGGTATGCACCCCGTTGGTGATAGAGGAGAGCGGCAGCTGTTCTTCCGGAAGCTCCGGCCAGAGGTTTTTCCACATGCCTCGTGAGACCTCACCATGCAGCTGGCTGACCCCGTTGGCATGTCCTGCCAGCTTGAGTGCCAGAACCGCCATGCAGAAGCTCTCGTACTGATCGCCCGGATTCTGACGTCCAAGCCCCAGAAATTCATCCCTCGAAATCCCGACCGCCTTGATGTATTTACTGAAATACTTGTCCAGCAGATCCGTGGGGAAGTGATCAATCCCGGCCTCAACCGGTGTATGGGTGGTAAAGACGTTGCCGGCCCGGGTAACCTCAAGCGCCTCAGCAAAACTGATCTTGCGTTTCTCCATCACCAGCCTGATCCGCTCAATGGCCAGAAAGGCTGCATGCCCCTCATTCATATGGCATACATTGGGGATGATCCGTAGCGCACGCAACGCCCGTACCCCGCCGATCCCCAGCAGGATCTCCTGCTGCATCCGCAGCTCCTGATTGCCGCCGTAGAGCTGGGAGGTGATCAGACGGTCCTCGGGACTGTTCTCCTCAAGATTCGTGTCCAGCAGATAGAGCGGCACTCTGCCGACCTGAACCCGCCAGATCTGGGCCTTGAAGGTATGCCCGCCAAAGTCCAGCTCAATCTCGAGCGGCCTACCCAGCTGGTCTCGTTCAAGAATCAGCGGCAGGTTATAGAAATCATTCTCGGGGTAAATTTCCTGCTGCCAGCCTTCGTTATTCAGGTATTGCCGGAAGTAGCCCTGACGGTACAACAGCCCCACACCAACCAGCGGCAGCCCCAGATCGCTGGCTGACTTGAGGTGATCTCCGGCCAGGATACCCAGACCGCCCGAGTAGACTGCCAGAGACTCGTGCAGACCAAATTCCATTGAGAAGTAGGCTATTTTCAGTTTCGAGTCGTCGCTGTATTCTTTCTGAAACCAAGCCTTTTCCGACAGGTAGGCGGTAAGCTTTTCGTCCACCATCTGAAGGTGGGCCATAAAGCCCTCATCCTGCTTGAGCGATTCAAGTGTGGTCTGCTGCATAATCCCCAGCATTTCGACCGGGTTGTGGCGGGTGGCGTTCCAGAGATCTATGTCCAGACGCTTGAACAGGGCGATGGCGTCCGGATCCCATGACCACCAGAGGTTGTAGGCGATCCGTTGCAGCGGGGCCAGCTCGTCGGATAGAGAAGGAACAACGGTGAACTTGTGCAGCAGTTTGGAAAAATCCATGGGACACCTCGGGGATAAAGGAAAAGGCCAAAACAACTATTAAACACAGAGTCACAGAGGTCACAGAGAACGGCAAAAACAAGAAATACCGGGTAAAACCAGCTTTAAAAGAGGGTGCTGCTTCTTTGCCTTACCCCCTTAATCCTGTCTTTCAGATTTTCTCTGTGTGCTCTGTGCCTCTGTGTTTTATCAAATCTTAAAAACAATCTCGCCGCTGAACACTTCAGTTGCCGGTCCGGTCATAAAGACAGGCCCGTTCTCCACCCATTCCAACTCCAGATCGCCACCAGCCAGGTGGTTCAGAATTGTGCGGTCAGTAAGGTTGTTCAGCACCCCGGCCACACAGACAGCGCTAGCGCCGGTGCCGCAGGCCAGGGTTTCACCGGCACCACGCTCCCAGGTCCGCTGCCTGACTTCAGTGCGGGAGATGATCTGGATGAATTCAACATTGGTACGGCGTGGAAACAGCTGATGGTTTTCAATCAACGGTCCGTACGTGGCAACCGGAAAGCTGTCCAGGTCATCAACATAGATGATGCAGTGGGGGTTGCCCATCGAGACGCAGGTAATCTTGAAGGTTTTGTCCAGCACGGTCAGTTCTTCAGCCACTACCTGGGCAACCGGTGCGCCGTTCATCGGAATCTCTTCACGGGAAAGCCGTGGCGGCCCCATGTTGACCCGCACCCGATCCACCTTGTTGGCGGCGTTTGGAAACAGCTGCAGGGTCAGGATACCGGCCCCTGTTTCTGCTGTGATCTCGGTCTTGTTGACGATACCGTGGTCATAGGCATATTTGGCCACACAACGGATACCGTTGCCGCACATCTCCGACTCTGAACCGTCACTGTTAAACATCCGCATCCGCACATCAGCATTGTCGGACGGCATGATCAGGATCAAGCCGTCCGAACCGATCCCGAAGTTGCGGTTTGAAACCTTTATCGCCACTTCTGCAGGATTTTCAACCGTCTCCGCAAAGCAGTTCACATAGACATAGTCATTGCCGGCACCGTGCATCTTGGTAAATTTCATGCGACTTCCTCCATCAAGGTCATTTTTGTCCTGTTACCGTACCAGAATCATCACGGAGCAACAAGACGAAATCATGGACGTGACCGGATTGTAGCATGTATAGTCTGGCTTCAAACGATCATACAAAGGAGAATTGCCAAATGATCCGTCCCTTCAAAGGTATGCAGCCGCAGATCGATCCCTCCGCCTTTATTGCTGAAACCGCCGTGGTGATCGGCGAGGTTTCCGTCGGTCCTGAATCAAGCCTCTGGTACAACGTGGTAGCTCGCGGCGATGTCAACTTCATCCGGATCGGTGCCCGCAGCAACGTACAGGATATGACCATGCTGCACGTCACGCATAAAAAACATGCCGATGACCCCGGTGCACCGCTGATCATCGGCGACGATGTCACCATCGGTCACAGTGTCACCCTGCACGGCTGCATTCTTGAAAACGGTTGTTTCATCGGCATGCAGGCCATGGTGATGGACAAGGCGGTGGTTGGCGAAGGGGCCCTGGTGGGTGCACGGGCACTGGTCACCGAAGGGACCGTTATTCCGCCTCATACGCTCTGGATCGGTGCACCGGCTAAATACAAGCGGGACCTGACAGCTGATGAAATCGCCTGGCTGAAGAAATCTGCCGGCAACTATGTGCGTTATTCACGGGAGTTTCTTGAAGAGGGGTTGGGGGAACAGCTGACTGACTGAAGACAGACTAACGTCCAAATCTGATGGCAACACCGTTTGCACGGTACTCTGTGGCGGGAAATGAAGGGAACAGGAAGATATTTAACTCTTTGCTGGATATCTCCGGCAGTATGACGGCGTCCGCCTCCATCTTGGCAGCTTCTCTGCGTAACGCGTCAAGTCCCCATTCATACAGATTGGGGGAAAGGGCATAGTCGGTGCCGTACACCGTTCTGGAGACCTGTATCCGACCGATCTTCTTATAGGGCTGGTGCAGCTCTTCAAGGGACATGACAGGCGGAAGGTTGGCTGTCCCGGCGTTGAACGCCGGGACGGCAGCGCAACCGTTCAATAAAATAAGCACGGCCATGAGCAGCAAATGGCACCGCACGGCTATCTGACCCCGTAGCTGATCTGCCTGCCGGTACATGAATAATCAATCTCACGGGTCACCATCCTGACCACATGACCGGTGGTTGTGTTGATTCTGCGGGCAAACAGGACAACCTTGTTGTTATTTACATGATTGTAGGTACCGACAACAGCTTCCGGTTGAGGATAGGCATCATATTTGATATCACTGGCATGGCGGGTAAGTGAAACCAGCCCGTTCGCATTCAATTTAAAATACTTGCCGAATTCCGCCTGGACAATCTTGTAGCAGCAGACCTGATTCAGCCCTCCCCGCATCATCTCACCCATTAACAGCCCCGGCAATTCCGGCGTATAGGTTTTGATATCAACAAAATCGGTAACCAGTACGGTTTGCCGTTTGATATCCTCCATACTGCAAAGGTTGGGGGTAATCGACAGGGAACCATCCGGCTGCCTTGTAACACAGTCACTACAATTTTCAGTACACAACTCGTATGCAACCTGCTGAAACAGGGATTTCAGATCTGTTGCATCCAGCAGCTGCGCCAGTGTTTTACCGTGGCACTGCCCCTGGACAGGTACCGATGCACACCCTGCGACAAGCAGGAGCAAAAGCAGCATGCACAATCTTACCGAATGATTCAATGCCCGGCCCCCAAAGCTTTTGGCGGTGAGGCCGGCATATCAGGTGGAGGGTAAGGGGCCGGCAACTTTTTCTGCAACGGGGCATCATCATTCCCAACAATCTTCATCGGCTTCAGATGGTCGTCGCTGAATAACAGATGGTCGGTAAACCAGTTAACCGGCATGTGCGACTGGGCGGAAGAAACAACGATGCCACTGTTGATATCAATGACCCGGGTATTGACAATAATATTGTTTCCAGCAACCGAATAGGTACCAGTCACAATGCCACCGATCTTATAAAGATCCTTGAGTTTTTTAATATCCCTACTCAATGAAAACTCACCTGATTCGTTAATGATAATGTCCTTCGTCAGGCGTACTTCAAAAACCTGCCATCTGCGCACCTGCAGCTCATGAATCAGGTTTTCCGAAACAAGACGACCAAATGAGGTTGTCTCTGAAAGCTTGTTCAGGTTTGCAAAGCTGGTAACAATGAAGGTGTTGGCCAGGTTTTTTCGATCAAGGTTACGCTCAAGCTGGTCCGCCATAAAGATTACACGTGAGTTGAAGTTTCCGGCAGCACTGTGAGTTACAGGAACATTCAGCTGGTCGCTCACGAGATGTCGCTGATCCGGTTGAACGATTGCAACCTCTGCTGAACAGCCGGATATAAGGTAAATGCTCAAGACACACAGCATCAGCTTATTTATCAGTCGTGTTTTCATATACCCCCCGTTTTGTTATTCCCAAACGATCTGTGTTAATCAAACATCTTGACTGTACCACCGGAAGGGAGCGTTATCCGGTAACCATCGCTTCCTGTTTCAACGATGTACTCACTATTTTTATACGTGACTGGATAGTTACGGGGAGAATAGCACTGATAAAAACTCGATGCGCAGTTGTTACTCGTGTAGTCCCAGGTTACGCTATAACCGCTTCTCAGGCAAAAGATGTCGTTATCACAGGGTGTGATGACCTTGCGTTGAAACGCATTTCCCATAACAATCGGCGGTGTCGAGACGCACCCGACAATCAAGCTTGCCGTTACCAAAAGCGCAACATGCGTAAAATATTTCATCTGTATCCCTCCCTGTCTACGCTCATTTGGAAATAAAATTGCATATGTTTTATAATCTATCGGCGGGTAGCGCTCAAGCATTAAGTTCTGATCAATTCGTTTGGTCATTTCAAACACTACCCCCCAAAAACAAAACAGTTGACGGACTGATCCGGTCTTTTTATGATGTCAACCACATTTTGAACAAAGGCCGTGAAGAGGAGTAGTAGCAGAGGGAGATTCTTGAGAGAGCCGGTGGGTGGTGCGAACCGGTGAATTGATCCTGTGAACTCGCCTTGGAGCCGCTCCGGTGAACTATACGAGTAGTCGGAGCCGTAGTATCCACGTAACGGATTAATTGAGGTCTGCAGTCAGCTGCAGACGAAGATGGGTGGTACCGCGAGGCATACAACGCCTTCGCCCCATTGTTCAGGGCGGAGGCGTTTTTTTATTTTCAGCAGACACACACCAGAGGAGGTGGACCAATGGCAAAAGCAAAGACAGCGGCAAAGGACGAGACACGGGTCATCAAGATTTTTGACACCACCCTGCGGGATGGCGAACAGGCGCCAGGTAACAGCATGAACATCGAAGAGAAGCTGCGGGTAGCCAAACAGCTGCAGAAACTGAATGTTGATGTGATTGAAGCCGGCTTTCCGATCGCCTCTGAAGGTGACTTTGAGGCGGTGAAAAAGGTCGCTCAGACCATCAAGGGGCCTCAGATCGCCGGTCTGTGCCGCTCCAGCGACAAGGATATCGATCGGGCCTGGGAAGCGCTGAAGTACGCCGGTGAAAAGGGACGTATCCATACCTTCATCGCTACTTCAGACATCCACATGAAATACAAACTGAAGATGGAGCCGGAACGGGTGTTGGAAAACGCCATCAAGGCGGTCAGACGTGCCGCCGGATACACCCCCAATGTTGAATTTTCCTGTGAAGATGCAGTACGTACCCGTCTGCCGTTTCTGGCTCAGGTAGTTGAAGCGGTGATCGCCGCCGGTGCCACTACCGTCAACATCCCGGATACGGTCGGCTATACCATTCCGTTTGAGTATTTCAACATCATCAAATACCTGAAGGACAACGTACCGAATATCGAAAAAGCAGTCATCTCGGTTCACTGCCATAACGATCTGGGGCTGTCGGTAGCCAACTCGATCGCGGCGGTGCAGGCCGGTGCCGGTCAGGTTGAATGCACCATCAACGGTATCGGCGAACGGGCCGGCAACTGCTCCCTGGAAGAGTTCGTCATGATCATGCGGACTCGCCGAGACATACTGCCGTTTACCACCAACATCGTCACCGAACAGCTGACTCCGGCCAGCCGTCTGCTCTCCACCATCACCGGCATCTCGGTCCAGCCCAACAAGGCGGTGGTAGGCGCCAACGCCTTTGCCCACGAATCCGGCATCCACCAGCACGGTATGCTGATGGATAAGTCAACCTACGAGATCATGACCCCTGAATCAGTCGGCCTCAACGCCAGTGCCCTGGTGCTGGGCAAACACTCCGGACGCCATGCCTTCAAGAAGCGTCTGGAAGAACTGGGCCATGATCTGGACGACGAGATGCTGAACCGGGCCTTTGACCGCTTCAAGGCGTTGGCTGATCTGAAAAAAGAGGTCTTTGACGAAGACTTGGACGCGATTGTCACCGATGAGTCACGGGAAGAAGATCAGTACAAGCTGGAGCATATCACGGTGACCTGCGGTTCCTTTGCCGTGGCAACGGCCACAGTCCAGATGGAGATCAGCGGCAAGACCGTACGCACCGCAGAACTGGGGGATGGCCCGGTTGACTCCGCCTTCAAGGCGATCCGCAAACTGACCAAGAGTAAAGCAAAGCTGACCCAGTACAATGTCGGCTCCATCACCGGCGGTACCGATGCCCAGGGAGAAGTAACTGTACGGGTTGAAGAAGGCGGACACACCGTGGTCGGCAAAGGGGCTTCAACCGATATCATCGTTGCCTCGGCCAAGGCCTATATCCATGCGCTGAACCGGCTGCACAGCAAACAGAAGCGGTTGATGGATGCGGTCTGATTTTGCAGCTTCGATAGGGGCAGGTTTCAGACCTGCCCCTACAAGCGTACTGTCTTGTACAAGAAGTTCTTAAATTTATACAGCATCTTACGCTGCTCATCCGGATTCATTGTATCGTTTAAGGCCCGCAGGTAGCGGGCTACAGCAGGCAGGGTACGGCCGGCAAAGACACGGCTCTTCTCCACTGCAAGCCGAACCACGTCCCGAGAAATATCGTTGCGACTAAACGGCTCATAGACATCTTGCCAGAAGTTCCCCCCCTGACGAATCTTGTCCAGAATACCGTCCGCAAGCCGGGACACAAGCTCCCGGCCATCAGCCACCTGCGCTGCACTACCCAGCCCGATCCCCTTGAGTGCCTGCCGAATGGCATCGCCGCCGATACTGCCACCCCTTCTGAAAAAGAGGGCGCGCAACAGAATTGAGCGTAATTCCCGGATATTGCCCTCATACTGATGGGTCATCAACTCTGCCTTGGCGTCATCTCCCAGCAGCGGCGGCTCTTCAGGATCATCAGCCCCCTTATAGGTGCGGTACAGCTTGCCCAGAAAGTGTACGGCCAGGTCGGGTATATCTTCTCTGCGCTCGTTCAGGGAAGGCAGCCTGATCGACAGCTCAGCCAGACGGTGATAGAGATCCTCCCGAAATCTGCCGGCAGCGATTTCTGCCGGCAGGTCCCTGTTGGTTGCCGCTACCAGCAGGACCCGGCTGAACCTCTCAGTATTGTCACCCAGCCTGATAAAGCCGCCGTTGTCCAGAAAACGGAGCAACTGCACCTGAGTCTTGGGGTCGGCGTCACCGATCTCATCCAGAAAGACAACCCCTCCCATACACTCCTCAAGAATGCCCCGCCTGTCGCTGAACGCGCCGGTAAAGGCCCCTTTTTTATGTCCGAACAGCTCAGAATAGGTCAAATCCCCGCTGTAGGCGGCGATATTGGTCTTTTTAACCGGCAACTCCCCCTGAGCATTCAAATTCTTACGATAGTGGGAGTTGAGGGTGTTGTAGAGGTTGTTGAAAAAAAACTCCTTGCCCGACCCGGTGGGGCCGGTGACCAGAATGGAGGGAAGACCGATGGTGGCCTCCTGAATCACATTTTTACTCCAGAGGGCAATCCGGTTGAAGAGCGGTTGAGAAACCGTGTTTATAAAGTCAACCACCGCCTGCGAGGTTGAGCTGACACCGATAATGTTGCCCAGCCGATAGGATGAGACATGGGGGTCCTTGTAGCCGACATCGGTGGTCAGGCGCTGCACCTCCCCCTGCAGTCCTTCTATCCGCTGCAGGTCCGAAAGGTGCCGTGCGGTCAATGAACCGATAATCTGCAGTATCCGGCGGTGTTCCTGGGTAAAGTAGCCGTAGCGAAGCGAATTCAGACAGATAACGGCGATCACCTCGCCATCGCAGATGACCGGCACCGCGATCTCGCTCTTCAGCAGATCACTCATGGAACGGTGAAAGCCGCCACTGTTGCGCTCTTCATCCACACTGTCGATAATCTTGGGTTGCTGGCTCCAGGCCACATAGCCGGTCAGACTGCGCTCCTCCGGCAGCAGTTCCGGTCCCCCCACAGGAAAGGGAGGGATATACCGTTTCAGCCACTCCTTGTTCTTGGCACCGATCAGCCCCCCCTGTTCATCCTCAACCACCAGCCAGCGACTTCCCTCGCGCTCTTCAATCAGGGCGATACTTCCGGTGTCGGCGCCGATCAGCTCGGTCGCCTTGGCAAGCACCTTGGTTAAAAACGGCTGCAGGGCTGCGTCGCCCTCATTCAGCAGATCGGTAATTTCAGAAAGCACTCTAATTTCAAGGTGTTCAGCGCCAACGCCGCTGACCACACTGGCTACCATTTCGGCATGCCCCTGCAGCAAGCCCATCTCAAACTCGGAAAAACGGTACTCTTCACGGCAAAAATAGTTGACCAGGCAGATCACCTTGCGACTGCGGGGATCAAAGCGCGGCACCACATACATACTGCGCAGCAACATCTGCTCGGTCAGCTCACGCTTCTGCAGATCGTGCCTGCTCAGGTCATCGATAAAGAGCGGCTTCAGCAATCGTTCATCACTGATCACCGCCTGCTGATCAACATAGCGTGAGATCAGCGAGGCTCCGGGTTCAAGCAGGATCGCTCCCAAACGATCGTACTGCTCCTGCAGCTCAGGCTCCTCGGCATAGCTGGACAACACCTCCAGCGCGGCCGAGCCGTCAACAGTCACCGTTGGTGTCAGCACTGAAGCCAATGCAACTTTCTCAACCAGGCGGACCGCCGAACGAACCATCTGACCTGCAGCCTCCCTCTTTTTTGACTCCTCAAGCCTGCGGGCAAGCTGCACCTGCTGGTGGTAGCTGCGGGCCTCATCCAGTTGCTCGGACAACTGCAGAATAAAATCGGCCAGCCGGGACTTGACTCGCCCCGGAAGAGCAAGCAGACCATGTTCTACGTCAAGACAGAGCGCCCCGATGGACCGCCCGCGACTGACCAGCGCCATACAGCTGCTTGAAGCGATACCGAAACGTATCGCGACGGCCATATCAAGTGAGTCGTCAGGCCCGTCGCCGGCGCGAAAATCAGCAGGGTATTGATTTACGAACACACGGGAAACCAAGGCGTCACGGGTAATAATCGGGAAGGCGACCTCTCTCAGATCGCCGGCATTCGGTCCGGTGGCAAAGGCACAGGTCAGGGCGCCGGAAATCAGGTCTTCGAGATAGATTCTGACCAGATCAACACCGGAAATCAATCTGGCTCCTTCAGCCAGCACATACAGCAGTTCAGTCTGATTTTCCTTGCCGTATGCCTGAATCTTTTCCTGCAGGGCATGCAATTGCGCTTCAATCCCTTCCATACAACACCTCGGCAAGATGAGTTAAAAAACTGCGCAAACAGCGTAAACCAGCAACACCTTTGCGTCAAGATGCCAGATTGACAGCAGCCACGGCAAGGCATATTATCCGTGTCGTCAGGAGAGACGAGATGAGTCTGGCATGTGACAGATACATACAGGTTGTAGAGGCGCTGCCTACACCGATCCTGCTGATGAAATCAAACGGGCTGATCCTGCATGCCAATGCTGCCGCAGTCACCCTGCTGGAGACGCTCGAAGGTATCACGCCGCAACCGGATTGTACGCTGGCCCCCTGCTGGATCATGGATGAACTGGAAACCTGCCTCCCGCTTGCAGACAGACCTCACCAGTATGAAAAAAGTCTGATTACCGCCGCCAACCCCCATGCCTATCTTCAGATCACCTTCAAGGCCCTGGAGCCTGATACCGACAGCCTGCTGCTGGTCACGATGAATGACCTTTCCCGGCTGCACCTGGTTGAAGACGGGTTGCGCCAGCTGGTGGAAGGGGTGTCTGAGGCCACCGGCGAACGGTTTTTCCAGTTTCTGGTCCTTCAGCTCGCACGTGCGCTTGATGCCGATTACGCCTTTATTGGCGAATTTACCGATGCCGCACGCACCACCATCAGGACGGTGGCGGTCTGTGCTGATGGTACCCTGCAGACCAACTTTGAATTTCCGATTGGCGATACCCCCTGTGAACAGGTGGTCACCAACGGACTGCGGATTTACCAGCAGGGGGTGCTGGAAACCTTCCCCCTTGATCATCTGGCGCTTGCCATGGGGGTAGAAAGTTATATCGGCATCCCCCTGATCAATTCCCACAACAGCACCATGGGCCCCATGGCGGTCTTCAGCCGTCGCCCGATCCGCGAAATCCAGCTTGCCGCTTCAATGCTGCAGATCTTTGCCGTACGGGCAGCATCGGAACTGGAACGGCTGCTGTCTGAACGGGTGCTGAAGGAAACCGAATCCAGACTTAAAACTATTGTCGACTCAGTGCATGCCGGTATTCTGGTGATCAATCCTGAAAATCACCAGATCGTTGATGTCAATGAAGTTGCTGCCACAGCGTTGGGCAGAACCAGAAACGAGATGCTCGGCACCTCATGCCACTGTTTCATCTGCCCCAATGAGGAAGGGCGCTGCCCGATTACCGACCTGCATCAGGAGATGGATAATGAAGAACGTGAGATGGTCAGGGCTGACGGCAGCCGCATCTCGGTTCTCAAGACCGTCAGCCGGGTTGTGCTGGATGGGCGAGAACATCTGCTGGAAAGCTTTGTTGACATCAGCAGACGCAAGCAGATCGAAGGAAAGTTGCTTGAAAGCGAGGAGCGTTACCGGATGCTGATTGAAAACCAGTCCGATCTGGTGATCAAGATCGGCATGGACGGCAGACTGCTCTTTGTCAGCCCCTCATTCTGCAAGCTCTTTGGCAAGCCGGAGGATCAACTGATCGGCCAACTGCTGCTTCCGGTCATACTGCAGCAGGACCAGGCAACCGCAGATGACGAGATTAGTCGCATGATCTGTACCGACAGCAGCTATTACCGTGAATACCTCTCTCCCACGGCGTCCGGTAACCGCTGGATCGGCTGGGCGCTACGCTGCATCTTCAACCAGGCCGGCCATCCGGAAGGGATCATCGGCATGGGGCGTGACATCACGGATCGCAAAGAGGCCGAACGTACCATAGAGGAACTGGCCTACCACGACCCTGTCACCGGCCTGCCTAACCGGACCCTGCTGCACGATCGCCTCCAGTCGGCCCTCAAACGGGCAGCCCGCGATGATCAGGGAATTGCCGTACTGTTCATGGATCTGGACCGTTTCAAGGCGATTAACGATTCGCTGGGGCATGCGGTCGGTGATGAGTTGCTGAAACAGACCGCACAACGGCTGCTGGGTTGTGTCCGTTCCTCGGATACCGTTGCCCGTCTGGGGGGCGATGAATTTGTCGTTCTGATCTCTGCCCTGGACAACGATCATGCGGTTGGCGGCATCGTCATGAAGATCCTTGAGGATCTTGCCGAAAAGTTCCTGATCGATGAGCATGAGATCTACATCACCTCCAGCATCGGAATATCGATCTACCCGCGGGACGGCCTTGATGCCGAAGAGCTGCTGAAAAGCGCTGATATGGCCATGTACCAAGCCAAGGAGGCCGGCCGCAACACCAGTCATTTCTTCTCACCCGAGCTGAACATGCGGGCTACGGAACGGCTGCTGCTTGAAAACACCATGCGTCGGGCACTGGAGCGGAACGAGTTCTTTCTTGCCTATCAGCCCCAGATGGAGCTGAGCACCGGCCATGTGGCCGGTATTGAGGCGCTGCTCAGGTGGCGACATCCTGACTTGGGGATCGTACCGCCGGACAGCTTCATCCCGATCGCCGAAGAGACCGGACTGATTGTTCCGCTGGGTGAATGGGTACTGGCAACGGCCTGCAGACAGGCGGTAGCCTGGCAGCAGGAGGGGCATCCACCACTGCGGATTGCGGTCAATGTCTCGGCACGGCAGTTCCGCCAGAAAAACCTGGGGCTCCGGATCGAAACGATCCTGGCTGATACCGGTCTCGATCCGGTACTGCTTGAACTGGAGCTGACCGAAAGCGCGGTGATGGAAAACCCGGAGGAAGCGATCCTGACCCTGCGGCAACTGAAAAAGATGGGGGTAACCCTCTCCATCGACGACTTCGGCACCGGCTACTCATCCCTTTCACACCTGAAACACTTCCCGATCGACCGGCTCAAGATTGATCGTTCCTTTGTCAAACATGTCACCAGGGACCAAAACGATGCAACCATTGCCGAGGCGATTATCGCCTTGGCGCACAGCATGAAG
>CAZOTC010000030.1:0-17136 GCA_964582605.1 uncultured Geobacter sp.
AAGTGATGTCCGTTGAACTGCCTAAGGTAGGCGGCAAGTTCATTCAGATGGAAGACGAGATCGGTGCAATGGCTGCGCTGCTGGGTGGTTCACTGGCCGGTATGAAGGCCTTGACCTCTACCTCCGGCCCTGGTTTATCCCTCAAACAGGAGCTGATCGGCTATGGCTGCATCGCCGAAATCCCCTGTGTTGTTTTCAACGTTATGCGGGGCGGACCATCTACCGGTATGCCGACCGGTCCTTCGCAGTCCGACGTGATGTGTGCCCGCTGGGGTACCCATGGTGACCATGCCACTATCGCCCTGATGCCGGCTTCGGTTCAGGAGTGTTACGACATGGTTGCACAAGCATTTAACCTGGCTGAAAAATACCGTATTCCTGTGCACGTTATGCCGGATGAAATTGTAGCCCACATGCGTGAGCGGATTGAGTTCCGCGAGCCGGGTGAAATCGAGATCATTGATCGTGCTGCACCGACTGTTCCGCCTGCAGAGTACAAACCGTATGATACCAAGTTCGGTGATGTGCCTCCTCTGGCTGCCTTCGGTTCCGGCTACAAGTTTCACGTAACCGGCCTGAACAAGCTGCCGGACGGCTTCCCCACCACCAAAGCCGAGTATGTGCAGGCCGAGGAAGAGCGTCAGGTCCGTAAGGTATACGCGAACATAGATGATATCGTTGAGTTTGAAGAGTTCCAGCTTGATGATGCTGAGATCTGCGTTGTTGCCTACGGTTCAACCTCCCGTTCTGCACGATATGCGGTGAACGAGGCCCGTGCACAAGGGATCAAGGCCGGTATGTTTCGGATCAAGACCTTCTGGCCCTTCCCGGACAAGCAGATCAAGGCGTTGGCTGATAAAGTAAAAGGTTTCATCGTACCTGAAATGAACCTGGGTATGTGCAGTATTGAAGTTGAGCGTTGTGCACAAGGTAAGGCACAGATCCTTGGTATCGGTCGTGTAGACGGCGAGCCGATCAATCCCGAGCAGATCCTAGAGAAGATGAAGGAGGTTAAGTAACCATGGCTTATGATTATGAAAGCAGGATTCGTCCCGGCAAGCTCCCCCACATCTGGTGCCCTGGTTGCGGTCACGGCATCGTTATGAAGGGCCTGATCCGTGCCATGGACACCCTCAACCTGAAGAAGGAAGATACCGCCATTGTCTCCGGTATCGGTTGCGCTTCACGTTTGCCCGGCTATATGGACTGCTGTACCCTGCATACCGCTCATGGCCGTGCAGCTGCTTTTGCAACCGGCGTCAAGCTGGCCAAGCCTGAGATGAACGTAATTCTGGTTGGCGGCGATGGCGACGGTACTGCCATTGGTGGTAACCACTTCATCCATGCCTGCCGTCGTAACATCGACATGACCTATATCATTATGAACAACTACATTTACGGCATGACCGGCGGCCAGTTCTCACCTTGTACGCCAACCGGTCACAAGGCCTCCACAACACCCTATGGCAACCCTGATCCCGGTTTTGACGTTGCCAAACTGGCAATCGGTGCCGGTGCTACCTTTGTTGCCCGTGGTACTGCCTTCCATGCCAACCAGATCGACAAGCTGATCGCCGAAGCCATCCAGCACAAAGGCTTCTCCGTGGTTGAGATTCTGGATGACTGCCCCACCACCTATGGTCGCCGTAACAAATACAAGTCGGTTATCGAGATGATGAACCGTTTGAAAGAAGTTGCTGTTCCGGTGAAGGCAGCTGAAAAAATGTCTGCTGAACAACTTGAGGGCAAGGTTCTGACCGGCGTGTTGTACAAGGCAGAGCGTCCTGAGTATTGTGAGGAGTACGCCAAGGTAATTGAGCGTGCCGGCGGCAAAAAGTAATTTTATTACTCTGAAAAGGAGAACATAGATGTCCAGGTATGAACTACGTTTTTCCGGTGCAGGTGGACAAGGCCTGATTACCGCTGGGATCATTCTGGCTGAAGCTGCTTCCATCCATGAAGGTAAGCAGTCTGTTCAGTCCCAGAGCTACGGTCCTGAGGCCCGTGGTGGCGCTTCAAAGTCCGAGGTTATTATATCTGATGCCCCGATTGACTACCCGAAGGTTACCAAGTGTGACGCATTGCTGGCGCTTACTCAGGAAGCCTGCAGCAAGTACAGTGACGACCTCAAAGAAGGCGGTATTCTGCTGTATGACACCGATCTTGTGACCAAGTTGCCGGAAGGTAACTATAAGAAAGTCGGTTTTAACATCATCAACACTGCCAAAAATGAAGTTGGCCGTGAGATCGTTGCCAACATTGTTGCGCTTGGCGCCATGATAGCCCTGACCGGTGTGGTTTCCCGTGAAAACGGTGAAAAAGCTGTTCTCTCCCGTGTGCCTGAGGCATTTTTGGAACTGAACAAGAAGGCCTATGCTGCCGGTTTTGATAAAGCTCTGGCCGCTTCTGCCTAGTAGTTCGTTGTCAATTGTTGTCTCTGACCGGTCCGGTGCTGCTACAGCGTCGGGCCGGTTTTTATTTAAGGAGCATCGCTATGAACGGAAAGACTATTATGGTTACCGGCGCTTCGTCCGGATTCGGGGCTGCTGTTGCACGGATTTTCGCTGAATCAGGCAACCGCTTGATTCTGGCTGCTCGCAGAAGTGACAAACTAGATCTGCTCAGGAATGAACTTGAAGGTCGTGTGCCGATATGTTCTGTAGTGCTTGATGTAAGAAGCAGCCTGGCAGTAGAGGACTGTTTTGCCCATTTGCCGGAGGAGTTTCGCGCTGTAGATCTGCTGGTGAACAATGCAGGTCTTGCACTGGGGCTGGAGCCGGCTCATCAGGCCTCTCTGGATGATTGGGATACCATGGTTGATACCAATATCAAGGGGGTAATGTACTGCACCCGTACAGTTTTACCGGGCATGGTGGAGCGTAACCGTGGACATATCATCAATATCGGTTCCACGGCCGGTGCTTGGCCTTACCCGGGGGGGAATGTCTATGGGGGAACCAAGGCCTTTGTGGAGCAGTTTACCCGCAACCTTCGGGCCGACCTGCTTGGTACCCGGGTACGTGCGACCTGCATTGCTCCTGGAATGGCTGAAACAGAGTTCTCGCAGGTCAGATTCAAGGGGGATTGTGATAAAGCCGGAAAGGTGTATGAAGGTACTGATCCGCTGACTGCTGCCGATGTTGCCGGGATCATCAAATGGGTCAGTGATCAGCCTGGACATGTCAATATCAACCACCTTGAGGTGATGTCCATTCATCAGAGCTGGAATCATTTTGCTGTCCACCGGGAGGTTGGAAGCGGTCGCGGCTGATTGTTCAGGGGGCAGTATCCTGTACTTCCGATTCCTACTCAAGGCGCACACTTCGTTGGCTCGTCTTCGGCTCCTCTACGTACTAATCTGTACGCCTTCATTATCTCAATCTTCATCGCCTTGAGATCACGCTTGATTTGGAATCGGAACAAGGTCTTTACAGTTCGCCGAGTGACCTTCTGAGTCGGGCCTCTGCACGATGATAGTCGTACTGAGCCCGGTAATGTTCTGTTCTTGCCTTGGTCAGCAAGGTTTGGGCATCAAACACTTCAGTGGCGGTGCCGACTCTCTCCTGATAGCGGCTCCGGTTGATCCTCAGATTTTCCTCTCCCTGGAGGATTGCCGCTTTGGTGACGCCAATCCGTTCAAAGGCCACCGTCAGGTCATTTGAGGCTGTTGACAGTTCAAGCCGGGCCTGCTCTTCTGCAAGACGTACCTGCTCTCTGGCGCGAGACTCCTGAGCAATCGCCTTACTGCGGGTTGCGGTTGAAGCCAGGCCGTCAAACAGATTAACCTTGATTCCGATGCTGGCGCCATAGATGGCCTGTTCACGCAGTTTGTCATTTTGAAGATAATCAAGTGAAAGCCGGGTGAACAGTTCCGGATAGAATGCAGAGCGACTTTCGCTGACTTCCTGCTTTTTTATCTCAATACCCTTGTGCAAGGCTTGCAGATCAGGACGTTGCTGTAGTTTTTCGATGCGGCCTGAAGCCTGCTGTTGCGGATGCGGCATTTTCGGCTCGCTGAGGCGCGGCCGTTCAGAGGGCGGCGATCCGGTCAGAAAGTTCAGGTGCAGATAGAGGTTTTCAAGTTGATTGCGATGTGTCAGGAGCTGCTGACGTGTAGCGGCCTGCCGTACTTGGGCCTGCAGCAGATCATTGCGAGTGACGGCGCCTGAATCGTACAGGGCCTGTGCTACCCGAAGATGTTCAGAAACGGTCTGCAGTTCTTCAGCAACCGCCGTAGTTATCTTCTGCACCTCAAGGATAGTGTAATAGTTCTCTATCACCTGCAGCGCAGTATCCTGTTCCTGTTGTTGCACCTCCAGCTTGACCAGATCAAGACCGGTACGGCTGATGAACCGGCGGGCATCACGACGCCCGAAGTCATACAAGGTATAGTTGAGGTTCAGGCTGCCAAACAGATAATTGGGCTGCTGCGTCTCAATCACCATGTTGCCAGCCTTCATTGCCTGTGCCTCGAGTTGGGCTGTATAGCCTGCCTGGAGATCAAGTCGAGGAAACAGTGCTGCGTCTGATTGCCGGATTGTCTCTGTAGCGATGCCAACATCCATGCGTGCCAGACGAAGGGTCGGATTTTGCTCTCTGGCTCTGGCAAGGCAGTGTTCAAGCGACAGTTCAGCAGCCTCTACCTGCAGAGGGAAGGTCAGCATCAGCAGGTACAAGAAAACACAATAATGCAGGGTGATGTAGCGGTTGCTTAACATAACCGGTATTCCTTTCTGGTGGCTATGGCAGGTGACTGCCGTATCCGTGCGGGCTAACCATACTGATAATGATTATGGTGTCAACCCCTGATTGGTCTTGTCCGGCAGCAGTTCTTGCATGAAAGCGCCTGTTCAATGCAAAAGACCTATTGAGAAGACGCGAGTAAGTCCTGTGTGCAGGGTGGTGTGCAGTCAGGTACTCGATTCGATTTTCAGAATAGCTCAAGGCGTGTTACGTGCGTCAGGTTGTGTTGACAACGGTTGCACCACCATGTAAAAAGATGCATCAATTCCAGAAAAACAGGTCCTCATGATCAACCTGCTCTTCATATCCGGCAATCCCCGGTCTGAGTTGCTACGAGTCCACTTCCAACAAATTCTCAAGATTCGTATTGAGGTGGTTGAGGATTTCGATCGCGGCTTGAAGGATGTCTTTGAAAAGCGCCCTGTAACCGTCTGTATCCAGGAACAGATTGCCGGAGTGACCGGTGAAAGTGTTGCTCGTCATATTCAACTGTTACTGGGGAATGGTGCGCCTGGTTTTATCCTGATGCATGACGGCAGCGCCAAGGCCAAGGTGGTACCGGGACTGTTCAGCCACCTGATTGATCTGTCAGCCCCCTTTGATGTTGTCTGCCAGTCGCTGCAGCTGGCATTGCAAGCTCAATTGGGTGATATATGGAACAAGGTTTACCTGCCACCGCAACAGGAACTGACGGAGCCCGGTGCGCCGGCATCGGTTGCAGATCAGCTGATTGATGAATTAATGGCCGAAACATCAATTTTTAAACCGGAGAATGCCGCACCGCTTCCCGGTATGGAGCCCCACGCCAAAACAGACGACTTTTTTGTGGAGGATCTTCCCGGAGGTCCGCCTGCAGAGCCGGAATCTGCCCGATCAGAGGTACTAGTAGCGCCTGCCCCTCAAAAAGCGGAACCATCCGTTGCAGTTCATACTACTGATGTGGCTCAACCTTCTCAACCGAAGATTGTTCAACAGCCTGTTGCACCTGTTCCTGAACGGCAGAATCGCCAGGTTCGGAAGGTTTCTGATCCGACAGCTGAGCCTGAAAAAACCGTGACTGATGACGACTCATCGGTGCCGGTGCATGAAATGCTACAGGCATTTGAAGAGAATTACCACAGCAGCAGACGGCTCAGGTTGCGGCTTGCTATTGCCGCAGTGACGGTTCTTGCTGTGTCTGGTCTGGTCTGGTCGTTTCTGCAAGGATATTTGAAACTGCCGTCAACCAGACCGGAAAAACAACAGTCGGTAGCCATTCCGTTGCAGAGGCCGCCACTCCAGACGGTGGTCAGTTCGGTTAAGCCTGTAGCGCCACCTGATCATGCAAGAACTGAAAAGCCTGCCACGCTGCCTTCCTTTATCCATGGAAAAGCTCAGGACCATGGTTTCTCGAGCAAGAAACCGGGGTGGTCTCGCTATCTGGATAAACAACGGGATTATCGGCTGTTTCATGCAGACGGTCGGCTCAAGGCGCTGCAGGTGCTTGTTGTTGGCAGTGGCAGTATTTCGGCGTCAGAGCTGAAACAGGTGCTGGTTGAACTGACCGGCAGCGAGCGGTATCATACTGACAAACATGAAAAAAAGAGTGGGCTGCACCTGGAACGTGCCTCGCTTTCAGAAGGTGCAGAATTGCTGATATATCGTACTGCTTCCAAAGGGCCGATCAAGGCCTTTGTTCTTGAACTTAAACCATGAGATTGTTACCAACCATGCGCTATCTGCCACCATTGTATGTGACTCTACTGACGTTACTTGTACTTTCAATGATCTTTTTGGTGCCTCTGTCATCTCACGCAGTTGATCCGCGTTTTGAGCTTGACCCCGGCCAGGTATCTGTCAATGCCGGCACCAACGGGAAGCGCGAGAAAAAAAACAGGTCTCCTGTTTATAGCCGTTCCGACCGATCACGCAGCAATAAAGCTGTTCTTCTGCAAAAACATGCTGCCGGTGAGCCCCAGCCGGTTTCTTCGTTTCAGCTGGCCACTGCGGACACCTCTATCTCTCCGAACATGCAACAACTCAGACCTTTCTGGGAGACCCTGAATCCCTCGCAGGGTGAGGTGCTGCTGCCGCTGGTGTTTAAATCAGAAAGTTTTGATCTGGCCGTTGATCATGGGCGTTATCCGCTCCTTAAAGCAGCAGATGGCGGAAAGGTGTTGCTGGATGCGGGTGGCACGCTGCCTGCGCTGGTTCGAACGCTGATACAGGAAAAAGATCCATCAGTACGTATTGTGACCGTTTCTCAAACAGATCCGCGTCATTTTCTTGGTGCGTTGCTTGCTTCCGGAGGTTTCTATTCGGTTGAAGATCAACCGGTCATGAGTTTTGGCACTGATCCGTTGCTCAAGGTCAGCAGTGATTTCAAGGTTGAGCGGACTGCTGAGAGTGTCATGCGCAATCAGGTGATGTTGGTAAGTGCTGCCCGACAGGGGTTGCCTCCCCGTCTGACGGACTATTTGAAGAAGCAGGGATTCAAGCTGCTGGAGCCTTTCGCTGAACAGGTGGCAGCACCGGTGCCGCTGCGTCATCAGGTGGTTCAGGTTGCACCGGGGAGTCAGGTGCAGGCTGTTGATCAACTGCTTGCAACACTTGCTGTCCCTGTCGAGCGGAACCGACGGGTTGAACTGTTCAGCGCTGTTGAGAGCGGCATTGCTCTTTCTGTTGCGGCAGAACGTTACTTTGAGCGTGGCGGCAAAAAGTATGTGGTGGCAAGCTTCAGTGGTGATCCGGTTACCTACACCCTGTTTCGACTGCTGGAAACGAAAGGGTACCGTGTTGTGATACTTGAACCCAAGGACACATTCAGATCAATTACGACAAAGCTGCTGTCCAGAATGGATTTGCCGTCAAGCTACGCTTCACACCTGCTGATTTCAGACCCTATGGGCAGATACTCACTGGAAATGTCGGGTTTTATGCTTGAAAACAGCTCGTCCGGCGGTGGTGCAGTGATGCTGACGGATCGTCCGCTTGAACAGAATATGCGGGAGTTGCTGTATGATCATGGCTATCAGGTACAGGAACGCCGGGAATAATCAATGATTACCAAGCGGCTTGGAGAACTGCTGATAGAACAGGGCTTGATCAGCCAGGAACAGCTGGATGAAGCCCTTGAGATGCAGAAAATGTATCCTGATCAGACCGTTGGTCAGCTGTTGTGTCGTCTTGGCTATATCAGGGAGAGCGATCTCTCCCTGGTACTGGATCAAAAAAACAAGAGACGCAAGCTTGCCGACATCCTTTTAAAAGAAGGTATGCTTGATCAGCAAAAACTTGCGCAAGCCCGTGGACTCAGCCGCCAGAATGATATCCCGCTGGAACGCGCCCTGCTGAAGTTACGTATCATTGATGAAGAACAATTGGCGCGGGCGGTTGCCTCCCAGTTTGACCTACCGTATGTTGAAATCAACTCCCTTGCACTCGATCCCACGCTGTCCAAATATATCAGTCCGGTTTACGCTCAGAAACACCTGCTGGTGCCGATATCCATGATCGGCAGCACCTTGACTCTGGCGATGGCGCAACCGTTACGGCATCACGATATCAGGCAGCTGGAAGATAATATCCAGCTCAAGATTATTTCGGTTATCGCCTCGGAAGCAAGTGTGCAACGGGCTCTAAAATCGTTGTACCGCATAGAGTTCAGTTCAACCAGCAATGCCATGGATGAGGTGAATCTTGACCTTGTACCAGACAGTATTTCCGAGTTGTTAAACAAGTCGCAGTCTGTTGATGAACCTGAGGTAGAAGAAGAGGTCCGAAAGGTCACCGAGAAGGACTCGGTGATTGTCAAGCTGGTGAACAAGATCGTGTATGATGCCTATATGCAGAAGGCTTCTGATATCCATATTGAACCCTATCCGGGAAAACGGGATGTAACGGTCAGGATTCGTATCGACGGCCAGTGCCTGGTCTATCAGAAAATCCCCTATAAATACAAATTTGCTATACCTTCACGGATCAAGATCATGGCTGACCTTGACATTGCAGACCGTCGTCGTCCTCAGGACGGCAAGATCGACTTTAAAAAGTTTGGCCCGCTTGATATTGAACTGCGTGTTGCCACCATGCCTACTGTCGGCCAACTTGAAGACGTGGTGATCCGCATTCTGACCAGCGGAGAGCCGATTTCTTTTGACCAGTTGGGATTAACTGAGCGTAATAGGCAGGTTGTCGAACGTTCTGTCAACAGTCCCTATGGTCTGGTGCTGGTGGTCGGTCCGACGGGGTCCGGCAAAACAACGACACTTCATTCGGGACTCGCACTGATTAACTCATCAAACAGGAAAATATGGACTGCCGAAGACCCGGTTGAAATTACCCAGTCCGGACTGCGCCAGGTCCAGATCAACCCTAAAATAGGTTTTACCTTTGCCGCAGCCTTGCGTTCATTTCTGCGCCTTGATCCTGACGTCATTATGGTGGGCGAGATGCGCGACGAGGAGACCGCAGGCATAGCGGTAGAGGCGTCGTTAACAGGTCACTTGGTGCTTTCAACCCTGCATACGAACTCGGCCCCCGAGACCGTTACCCGACTGCTGGAAATGGGACTTGATCCCTATAGTTTTTCAGATTCCCTGCTCTGTGTGCTTGCCCAGCGGCTGGCTCGCCGTTTGTGTTCCGGTTGTAAGGAAACCTATACCCCGTCCAATGTTGAACTGGACGATTTGCTTGACGAATACGGTCGTGAAGCCTTTCACAGCACCGGTATTAACCCTGCCGGTATAACGCTGTCGCGGGCTCACGGTTGTGAGCAGTGCGGTCAGTCCGGCTATAAGGGGCGCCTGGGTATTCATGAGGTTCTTGAAGCTGGTGACCATCTTAAATATCTTGTCAAGCGTCGGGCTGATACTGATGATATCAGGGTTCAGGCAATACAGGATGGTATGACCAGTCTCAAGCAGGATGGTATCCTGAAGGTTCTGCAGGGGTTGACCGATATTCATGAAATCAGGAGAGTCTGCATCAAATAATGTCTTTTTTCCAGATCGTACATTTTGTGCATTAATAAAATGATACCACATTATATGGTATCATTTTTTTTATTTATGCATAATTTTATAAAATTTATTGACAAAGGATAAAAACAGGCTACATAGGAGACTAACTAGGCATAGTTTTATGGGAAACTTATGAAAACACCAAACAACGTTAAGCTGCTGCGAGAAAAAAAACTGATGAGCAAGTCAGAGCTGGCACGTAAGGCTGGCGTTTCAACCGTCACCATTGACCGGATTGAGCGTGGTGAAAGTTGCCGCCTGGAAACCATGCGCAAGATAATCTTGGCTCTGGGGTATACGCTGGAAGACCGGGATATGGTGTTCCAAGAACAGGGATGACAGGTACGGGTCATGTTTGGATTATTTAAAAAGAAAAAAGACCTTGTCGGCATCGATATCGGTTCCAGTTCGATCAAGCTGGTTCAACTCTGGCAATCCAGAGACGGATATCAGCTTTTGAATGCTGCAATCATGCCACTTCCTCCAGAGGCGATTGTTGACAACAGTATGATGGATACTGGTGCCGTTGTCGATGCGGTTAAAAATCTGGTTGCAAGCCTCGGAATAAAGACGAAAGATGTTGTCTGTTCAATCTCCGGTAATGCCGTTATCATACGTAAGATAATGCTTCCGGCCATGACTACCGAGGAGTTGGAAGACCAGATCAGCTGGGAGGCCGAGCAGTACATTCCTTTTGATATCAAGGATGTCCATATTGATTTTCAGATCCTTGGACCTGATGCTGTTGATCCCTCAAAAATTCAGGTGCTGCTGGTTGCCAGTAAGAAAGATATTATTAACGACTATGTTGCCCTTTTTGCCGATGCCGGCATGACTCTGCACGTGATGGATGTTGATTCGTTTGCGGTTCAGAATGCCTATGAACTTAATAGCGGTCTGATTGATGAAGTCTGTGCCCTGATCAATGTGGGGGCAGGTGTGATGAACATCAATGTCGTGAGAGGGGAGACATCGCTCTTCACCCGTGATGTACAGATGGGAGGCAACCAGTATACTGAAGAGATACAAAAACAGCTGGGAGTGAATGCCCAGGAAGCTGAGACCATGAAAATGCTCGCTGCTGAGCAGCAGAACGGTCCGCTGACTGAGGTCATCAATCGGGTGAATGACTCGGTTGCGCAAGAGATTCGCCGCTCAGTTGATTTTTACAACTCAACCGCATCGGGAGATGACAGGATTGGGCGGATAAGGATGAGTGGTGGTTGTTCAAAAATGCTCGGACTGCAGGATGCGGTAGCCGCCAAGCTTGGCATAGAAGTCGACGTATTGAACCCCTTTGAACGGGTCAAATTCAACGAGAAGGATTTTGATGCTGAGTATCTTCAGGAAATTGCGCCATTAATGGCCGTTGGCGTGGGGTTGGCCATACGGAGGGTTGGTGATAAATGATCAGGATTAACTTACTCCCGGTTCGCGCCGCAAAAAAGAAGGAAACCGCACTCCAGCAAATTTTTATACTGGTAGCAGGTATCGTTATTGTTCTGGTCGTTATTGGAACTATGTGGGGAATTAAGCTGGGGCAGATTTCACGGGTGAACAATGAAATTACTGCTGCCAATGCCAAAATTAATGAGCTGAAGGCCAAAATTGGCAAGCTTGACGAAATCAAGAAGCTGAAAGATGAGGTCAAGAAAAAGCTGGATGTGCTTGCTTTACTACGGAAGAACAAGACCGGCCCAGCCTCACGCCTTGCTACGTTAAGTGATGTGACACCTGACCAGCTCTGGCTTGAGAAATACAAGGAAAACGCTGACCAGATCAGCATCTCCGGTCTGGCATTCAACGAAGAGCTGATAGCACAGTTTATCAGGGCGCTTGAAGCCTCTGCCCAGTATGAAAAGGTTGAACTGCTGGTGTCTGAACAAAAAGATGTCAGCGGCAATAAGTTGAAGCGATTTGACCTGACCTTTAAAATTGAGGCTCCTACAGCAAATCAGGAGACGCCCAAGAAGTAGATTCACTAAACAGGTTGATTAAGGGTACAGACTATGGATCCCAGAGTTGATAAATTATTAAAACTGCCAAACAAACAAAAAATTGCCATTCTTGTTGCTGTGATGGTGATTGAGGCTGCTGCACTGGTCTGGTTTGTCTATCTGCCAAAACACAAGCAACTGGACGAACTGAAAGCACAGCAGACGAAGCTGCAAGCTGAGGTGGATGAAAAAACCAGAATAGCAAACAATCTGCCAAAAATTCAGAAGGAGTTTGCTGATCTGAAGCTTGAGCTTGAGAAGGCCTTGACTGAATTGCCCAATTCACGAGAGATACCGTCATTGCTGACATCAATTACCGATACCGGTAAGAAATCAGGCCTTGATTTTCTGGTATTCAAGCCCAGACCAGAAGTGAAAAAGGATTTCTATGCTGAAGTGCCGGTTGATATTACCATTGCCGGCTCTTATTTCAGCGTTGCCAATTTTTTTGCGGCGGTTGCCAACCTTCCGCGTATTGTCAATATTGCCAATGTTGATTTTGCCGAGGTAAAGAACGTAAACAACAGGATGATGACCAAGGTCAACTGTCTTGCAACAACCTTCCGTTTCCTTGGCAAGGAAGAGATAACCAATGATGCGAACAAGGCTAAGAAAAAATAGGCTGAAACAGATTGGATTGCAGGCTGTACTTGCGGCAGCCCTGCTTCTGGTGTTTCTTGGTTGTAAAAAGGATCCTGCTCCGGCGCCGCCGCCAGCGCCTGCTCAGGCTGTTCAACCCAAGACAGCGGTGCAGAAGCCGGTCAGCTCACTCAAGATGCCGCCTGCACAGATCAACCAGATGGATTTCAGCACTAAAAAAGATCCGTTCAAGCCTTATATATCGGTGAAAGCGGTCACTCCAGCGGAACTTGCGAAACAAAAGCTGGAAATGAAGCCGGTCCTGCCGTTGCATAGTTTTGATGTTTCACAGTTCCGTCTGATTGGAACCGTTGCTGACGTAAAAGGAAACAGGGCTATGGTAGAAGACCCCGCAAAAAAGGGGTATGTCCTTAGGGTCGGTATGACCATAGGCAAAAATGAAGGTAAAATCACAAAAATAGATTCCACTGGTGTTGATGTGGTTGAGCAGTTCCGTGATGAAAACAACAAGGTGCGCAAAGAGACAATCAGAATTCCCTTGCTGCGGAAACCGTAAGGAGTGTTCCCGATGAAATGTTTTATTAACATGAAGCCTTTGGTTGCATTACTACTCTGTGCATCAGTCAGCGTTAGTACTGGTGTAATCTCTGTGGCTGCAGCACCTGGCAATGATCAGGCAGTAGCAGCACCGACGACAATACAGTCTGTACAGATGCGTGGTGATGCTGACAAGGCAGAGCTTGTTATCGAGGTTTCTGCTCCCGCGACGTACACCAGTTACAAGACAGCTGGTCCAGACCGCCTTGTCGTCGATTTTTCCCAGGTTGTTCCTGCCGCAGCACTTGCTGGTATTAACGTCAGCAAAGGGCCGGTCAAAGGAGTGACCGTTAAAAAGTTTGATACTGATGCAGGTGTTCTGACTCGTATGGAGATCTATTTGACTCAGAACATTGAACCGGTGATTACCCCCTCGATGGAAAAAACAGGTGAACTGAAGGTTACCTTCCCCGGCTATACGGCACCTCAAGTTGTTGCACAACCTGAAACACCGGCAGCAGTGCCTGCTGAAAAAACACAGACGACTATTGTTGCTGTTCCTGCTGCAGAAAAGACGGAAGCGGTTAAAGCTGAACCTGCACAAGTTGCTGAAGCGCAAACAACAGCTTCCGATGAACAGCCGGTCATTACCAAAATTATCTCAGCTAAAGACGGCATTGATATTCTGGCAACAGCTGACATCAAGGATTACAAGACCTTCCGTCTGAACAAACCTGAACGAGTCGTGATAGATATTGCCGGGGTAAAGCTGGGTGTAGCCGAAAAACTTGTCTCGCTGAATACAGCCGGTGTTTCATCGGCCCGTGTCGGTAGTTACCCGGACAAGGTTCGCATCGTATTGGACGCAATCAACGGATCACTTCCTGATGCCGTTATCAGCAAGTCTGCAACCGGGCTGCATATCGAGTTTAAAACGCCAACCGAGGTGTCGTCCGCGACCCCTGTAGTACCGTCTGCGCCGGTAGCAGCGCCTGCTCCGGCTCAGGTTCAGGCAGTTTCAAAAAAGGCCGCCCCTGTGGCTGCAACTGAGGCCAAGGTAGAAGCACCGTCTTCTCCGGCAGCAGCAAAGAAAGCCGCCAATGCACAGGTAGCTGTTATTGACTTTCAGGTTGTTGAAAACATAAGCAGAATTATGGTCAAGGTGACCGGCAATCCAGCGGTTGATAATCCTGTCAAATCTGCAGGAACTATCTCATTTCGGATTAAAAACGCAGGTATACCGCGTCATCTGCAGCGCTCCTTCGATACAAGGGAGTTTGTCTCACCGGTCCTGCGGGTGACACCTGTGCTGGTTAAGACAAAAACAGGCAACGACATACTGATACGTGTTGCGCTTAAAGAAGATGCCCAATCTGAGTTACGGCAAGAGGCCGATATTGTGTATCTTGATGTCAAGCATCCAGCTGACATGCTTTTACCGGCAAAGCCAGTGACAAAACCTGCCGTCGCAGACAAATCGGCGTCCGCTGCCAAGGCAGCAGGAGCTGCATCAGCACCTGCCGCCGCAATACACCAGCTTGACAAGGCCGCTGAAAAGTCACAGGTTCCGGGTAAACGCGAGTATACCGGGAGAAAGGTAACGCTTGAATTTGCTGATGCAGAGGTCCGGAAAATATTCCAATTGCTCTCGGAGGTCAGTAACAAAAACTTTGTACTTGGCGATGAGGTAACCGGTAATATCAGTTTGAAGCTGGTGAATGTTCCTTGGGATCAGGCGCTTGATATCATTCTTGACACAAAGGGACTTGATAAGCGTGAAGAAGGTAATATCGTGCTTATCAGAGGTAAAGGAAAATTTAAGTCCCTGATGGATGAAGAAATCGAGATCCGCAAGGCTGCTTTGAAGGGTGAGCCGCTTGAAACAGCCATGTTTGATGTTAACTATGCTGATCTTGCCAGTATTGTCACGCAGTTTAACGCTCTTAAAACTGATCGTGGCATGATTACGCAGGATCAACGTACTAATAAGATTATAGTCAAGGATGTTAAAACTGCAATTGAGGATATGCGAAATATCCTCAAGAGTCTTGATATTCCGGAAAAACAGGTCATGATTGAGGCCCGCATTGTAGAAGCCTCTTCTACTTTTACCCAGTCATTGGGTGTGAACTGGGGTATTCACTATCGTGACGGTTCTGCGGCCATTGCCGGGATCAATGCCTTTGATACCAGTTTTGGTGGCCTTGCCAACAACGTTGCTCCAACAAGCGGAGTAAGCGGCAATCCTGGCGCTACTGCAGGGATTTCATTTGGTACACTGTCCAGTAATATCAAATTGGATATGCGCCTGAATGCAGCTGTAGCAGCTGGACTGGTTAGAATTGTTTCAACACCGAGAGTTGCGACACTTAATCACAAATCTGCCAAGATTACCCAGGGGCAGCAGATACCGTACACATCATCCACCTCCGATAAGATCGAAACCAAGTTTGTTGAAGCTGCTCTGGCACTAGAAGTTACCCCACATATTAATCCCAACGGCACCATTGTCATGAAGATTGATGCAAAGAATGATGCCCCCGGTTCGACCGGAAGTCCACCGCCTATTAACAAGAAACAGGCTACAACCGAGATGATGCTGCGTGATGGTGAGACCACGGTTATTGGCGGTATTTATGTTGAAAGAGAAACTGGTGGTGAAGAGGGCGTTCCTCTTATGAAAGACATTCCATGGCTCGGTAATCTTTTTAAATCAACAGACACAAAAAGAAGTAAAGATGAACTACTTATTTTTATTACGCCGAGAATCATTACCCCGAGTATATAACTGGATCATTTAGCATTGTCATAAGTAAATCACTGTAAGGATTGAAAGGAGCATTGCATGTTTAAAAAGATTTTAAGTTTAATAACTACAGGAGCATTGCTCTTAACTATTGCTTTATTGACAAGCTGCGGTGGAGGAGCTGGAACAAGTTCATCATCCGGATCACTCTCCTTGGCTTTAAGTGCTACAACGGTCGCTAGCGGCAGTCCAGTTACAGCAACCATTACCTTGGCGTCCCAGACAGGTGCGCCGGTTAATGGTGTGAGGGTACGTGTTGTATCGAACGATCCTACTGTACTTGATTCGGTAGAAGGATATACCAATACCAGCGGTATAGCTAATCTCCAGCTTCCAACCAAGTGGATCAGTGCAGACAAGACAATTACTGTTGCTGCAAATTCAGATGGTATTACACCTAGCACAACTATTTCCCTCAAGGTGCTTGCACCTAAGTTAACCTGTTCAATTCCTGCAGAAATTAGTCCACCAACCTGGAACAGTAATTTTGCCTTTATTGGCAAGACTATCACTTCCAACTATCAATTAAAGTTCGTAGATGGTAACGGCAATCCAATTGCAAACCAGGTTATATCTCTCTACATAGATTCTCTTACAAACAAAGACGTTAACGATCAAATCGTTTACACACCGGTCCAGGGCAGCATGATCGTTGCACCTCCCGGAGTATTCACCGGAACTACTGATTCCTCTGGAATCATAATTATACCAATGTATGTACAGATGGCTCTTGCTCAGCCAGCCCCTTGTTCTACTGATCCAGCCACTGGTGTCTTTAAGTGCACAGGCAAAGCATTAAGTATTATGACTGCTAATTGGCGTGCTGTTGCCTTATTTGCCGGGCAGACTATTACAACAACCGGTTCAAGCCTGATTACCTTCACAAATACAGGTGTATAAGCGTCAAGAAAGAATTTTTTGAATCTAGCATGCTTTGGTGTACTCAATGAAAGGAATTGGATAATGCAACTGTATAAAATATTCATTATGTTTACTTTATGTATGCTTCTGGCAGCCTGTGGCGGTGGTGCATCCAGCGGCACGATTACTCCTACACCAGCTGGTGATGCCAACGCGACAATTACACTCGAAAAGGCAAATCTCAGCACAGGAGAAGAGGTTAGTGTCTCTGCCCGTATTGCTGATGTTGCCGGAAGGCCGGTTGCCGGTGTAAAAGTAACTTTTTATGCAACTGCTAGTATGGGTACTATTACCATTCTTCAGGACACTACCGATGCATCCGGTATGGCCTACGCAAAACTGAAGGCGACCAGTAACTCCAGTGGAAATACCGGACAGGTAAAGGTGAGCGCTACCGTTAGCGGCAGGGCAATTGAAAATACAGCCAATTTTTATGTTAATGTGCCTTCTAATCTCAAGCTTTCAATGCTTGTATCCAGCACGAGCTTAACTGTCGGCGGTGGAACAGCTGTTACAATCTACGTTCAGAATC